>NZ_JANNMI010000279.1:0-14623 GCF_031397715.1 Roseateles sp. | reverse complement strand
CCGCACATCCTTGAGTACGGCCGGCTCCACCGCGAGCGGGTCGTCTTCCATGACGCAGAAATCGGCGCGTTTGCCGCACTCGATGCTGCCGATCTCATGGTCGAGCTTGAGGGTGTAGGCCGGGCCCAGCGTGATCGCGTGGCCGCCTGCGCATGGCGGTCGCTGAGCAGGCGCAGGGTTTCAGCGCGGTACGAGGCCTTGGATTGTTCCGACTCCGTCAAAGCAGACTGGGCTTCTGCCATGCGGGCGCGTGCGGTGAGCAGGTCGCGCTCGAGTTCGATGCGCTCGCGCGTCTTGTCTTGTGTGGCGTGGCTGGATACAAAACATTTGTCGACCAGCCGCTTGTAGTCTGCCTCTCGGGTGCGGGCAGCGGTATGGTTGCATCCAGCTTGGCGATGGTCTGGTTGACGGTGGCCAGCTCTGGGCGGCGGCGGTTGGCTTCGGCGTCGAGCTTGGACAGCTTTGCCTTGATGTCTTGCCATTCGAATTGGAGTTGGGCCTGCAATGCTGCTTCGGCGGGCTCGGCGCGCGCGGAGTCGAGGCTCCCGCCGGCCGTCAGAGACTTGCCGTTTGTCCTTGCTGCACCCTGAGTTTGCGAATATGGCGGGCCGGCTGCTGGAGGAACCAAAAAAAAGGAACCAGAGGGTCAGCTCGATACATTGCATGTTGATGGTACAAGGTCAATCCGACCCTCGTCCTTCTGACCCTCGTCGTTTCGCGTCGCCTTGCGAGGCCTTAACGCTGGCGGTCATCGGGCGCCGCAGGCCATCCGACGGAACAGCCTGTTCGATCGCACGCAGGCACTCACTCACTCACAGCGATGGCCCTTTGCCTCGGTTTGCGTGCCAGACTGAAAGCACAGTAAGTTCATCGCCGCGCAGCTGGTAATAGACAAAGTATCGAATGCGGCCGAGGTGAAGGCGACGCACGCCCGATACCCTTGCATTGCCAACTAGAGTGCCGATTCCGGGTTGGCGTAGCGAAAGACCAAATGCACCGTGAAGATCGGCGCGAAACGCATCTGGTGCAGCCGGCCGGTTCTCCAGCCACCACCGTTCGGCCCGTTCGATCTCACCGGCAGCTCGAAACGCGACACGCAGCCTGCGCGGCATGGCCTAACGCAGACGGTCCAGTCGAGCAAAAAGCTCCTCAGCGGAAATTGTTTCCCCGCGGTCCGCTTCTTCGATCGCTTCGACCAACTTCGCTTCCTCTTCCAAAGTAAGCTGAACCGCGTCTTCCGTCTCACGCGTCAACACGACAAGCGTTTCGCCGTCCGGGAGATCTAGCCCCTCGACGATCAGCCGCCCAGCCACAACAGTTCCAGTAGCAACCTGCATCGGCTACATGGTACTCCCGCAAGCCTTTGACGTCGAACGCGTAGCGCTTACCTGCCGCGAGGCCAAGTGTGTAGACGCCTTGAGCATCTCGTGCGTCCTGCGTAGCGTAGCTGGATACAAAGCCCTGGTAGGCCGGATGCTTACAAATGGCCTCGGTTTTGCGCCTGGGCTCTACCCCTGAGGGCCGGCGGCATTGCGTTGGCATGGCCGCCGGCCCTCCTGCGGCGGCTTGCCCGACGGCAGCGCCTCGCATGGCGCTGGCGTTCACATCGGCTGGCGGGCGGCGGGGCCGATCACTGCCAGTTCGCCGCGATCACCGGATTGAGCTGGCTGGCGTAAGCTGCCGACAGCGTGGTCTCGCCAGCCGCAGGCGGTGCAAATCCCGCCATGGCGCTGACCAGGTTCTGTACCTGGCTTTCGATCAGGGTCTGGCCATTGCTGGTCTTGAACTGTTCGACGTGGAATTGACTCCCCAAGTACCAATTGAGTACGGCGAGCTTGTCGCCGGTACCGATCACGCTCACTTCCAAGTCGTTCGCAACCTGTTGAAACCAGAGCTGATCGGTTGCAATGTCAGCGTCAAAGCGCGCCACGTCCACGTCGGCGCTGCCTGTTGCAAGACTGTCGTCAAACACCTTGTCGACCCCAAAGCCGCGCCCCAACCAATACGTATCACTACCTTGCGCGCCAATCAGCGTGTCTGCACCCGCACCGCCGACCAGAACGTTGTCGCCGCTATTGCCAATGATGGTATTTGCCTGCGTATTGCCAACGCCATTGATGGCGGAGCTGCCCGTCAACACCAGATTCTCGACATTCGGCGCGAGTGTAATCGATACGAAACTCACCACGGTATCCGTTCCTGCGTCGGCGTCTTCGGAAATAGCGTCTCCGATGTCATCGACAACAAAAACGTCGTTTCCACCGCCACCAAGCAAGATGTCGGCACCGGCGCCGCCGTCCAGGATGTTGTCACCACCATTGCCGATGATGGTATTGGCCTGCGTATTGCCAACGCCATTGATGGCGGAGCTGCCCGCCAACACCAGATTCTCGACATTCGGCGCGAGTGCAATCGATACGAAACTCACCACGGTATCCGTTCCTGCGTCGGCGTCTTCGGAAATAGCGTCTCCGATGTCATCGACAACAAAAACGTCGTTTCCACCGCCTCCAAGCAAGATGTCGGCACCGGCTCCACCGTCCAGGATGTTGTCGCCGCCATTGCCGATGATGACATTGGCCTGCGTATTGCCAACGCCATTGATGGCGGAGCTGCCCGTCAACACAAGGTTTTCGACTTCGTTGAGTAACGTAAGACTGATGCTGCTCAAGACCGTGTCGGTCCCCTGGCCCGCGTTTTCGTAGGTGACATCACTGACGTTGTCAACGACATACGTATCGTCACCTGCACCGCCTGCCATGAAGTCCGCACCCTGGCCACCATCGAGGCGGTTGGCTCCAGCATTGCCACGCAACGTGTTCTGCCCCACATTGCCAGTGCCGTCGATGCTGGCTGTGCCAGTCAGCTCCAGGTCTTCCACATTTGCGCTGAGCGTATGGCTAACGGAGGCCCGCACGATATCGTGTCCCCCTCCTGCTTGTTCGACCACCGTATCGCCCAGGCTGTCGACGACATACAGGTCATTGCCAAAGCCGCCTGTCATCGTATCCACCCCGGCGCCTCCGTCCAGCAGGTCACCGCCATTAATGCCAACGCGAATCGCGCCGTCACCGCTCAAGGTGCCATAAGCTGAATATGTATTGAAGCCGTCGAACGCGGTCGCACCAACACCAAAATCAGTGTAGGCTCCAGCCGTCTTGGCATCGATTGTTCGACCGTTGACCTCTATCTGGTCCACGAACAAATTGCGGTCCCGTCCCAGATCGGGACGACTTGCGTCATTGGTAAACACCAAGTCCACGTTGGCAGCCGACATGCCCAGTGGCGCCGTGACCGTGTAGGCCAGAAAATCACTCGTCGCAACGTCGAACGTCTGCACCAGCGCGCCACCAATCCACACCTCCATGATCGGCCAAACACCTTCACAGATGCTTCCTTTGGCGTAGATCGTCAGACTGTTGACCTGCGTCGGCGCCCCGGTCTCCGAGGCTGCATCGCCAACGAGCACATCGTCGCCATCACCACCGTACAGTTTGTCGTTGCCCTCTCCACCTTCAAGCGTGTCGTTGCCGGAGTCTCCAGTCAGTACATTGTTGGCACTGTTGCCAGTGATCACATTTGCAGCCGTATTGCCTGTGCCGTTGATAGCGTCCGAGCCTGTCAGAGCCAGGTTCTCGACCTCGGCCCGCAACGTGTGGCTGACGTCGCTGAGCACCGTATCGGTGCCTCCACCAGCGATCTCGTAGGTTATGTCGCCCACGTTGTCCACTACGTATACGTCGTTGCCCGCGCCGCCCTCCATGCGATCCGCGCCGGTGCCGCCATTCAACGAATCGGCCCCTTCGTGACCAAACAGTTTGTCATCCCCGTCGCCCCCCCATAACGCATCATCTCCCGACCCTGCCAACAGCACGTCGTTGCCACCCTGGCCCTGGAGGTTGTCGTTGCCACCGCCAGCATAGACCAAGTCATCGTTGCCAGTACCGACCAAGATATCGTCGATGTCTGAACCCACCTGGACGCCACTTAGATCCCAGTAGGCCCCGTCGGCAAATGCGATGCGCTCGATCTTCCAACTCGCGGACAGGAAGAAGTTTTTCATCGTCAATTTGTCACCGCTATCGGCGAGGAACAGATCAAGGGTATTGCCCACTTTGGCAAAACGTACGTCGGCCTGGGTGACACCCGTTTTCAGGCTGATCGTGTCCAGATTGCCGGCAGTGCCATCCATGTCCCAGATCGTGTCCTGGCCGTCGCCTACGCCGAACAGGTAGGTATCATTGCCAAATCCGTTGTACGTGTACGTTCCGTTCCAGTATTCGTATATGCCGCCGGCCAGAAGATCGTTGCCCGCGCCACCGTTCAAGGTGTCGGCGCCGTCACCACCTTGTAGCGTATCGTTGCCCGCGCCGCCGTCGAGCCAGTCAACACCCAAGGAACCATACAAGCTGTCGTTGCCATCGCCACCGCTAAGCGTGTCGTCGTCGTTCTCGCCGGTCAAGGTGTCATCGCCATCACCACCGCTCAAAATATCATTTCCGAGGCCCCCGTACAGTCTGTCATTGCCGCCACCACCGTTCATGGTGTCGGCGCTGGCGTACCCAGTGATGTTGTCGTCACCACCACTGCCCGCCAGCCCTATCGCCTTGAAATCGGCAGTCATCCACACAACAGCCTGAGCGTCGACGAAGCGAACCGCTTCGATCTCCCAATCGCTACCTCCGTAGTAGTTCTCCACACGCACCTGATCGCCAGTACCATTGATCGTGAACACCAGTGCATTGCCGTTGCGGGTGGCTTGCACATCGGTGGGGGCCACACCGGCACTGAAGACGAGCACATCCAGGTTGCCCGCGCTGCTGTCTCTGTCATAGATGCGATCCTGACCATCTCCCCGGCTAAACAGGTAAGTGTCATTGCCAACAGTGTCGTAGTAAGTTTCGCCAGAACCAAATCGCCCACCTATGAGGATGTCGTCCCCAAAGCCGCCAATCAAGACGTCATCTCCTTCCCCACCCTGCAAGTTGTCAGCACCGAGACCACCATCCAGCTGGTCAGATCCTGCGTCCCCAATCAAGCCATCGGCACCGGCGCCTCCCGTGAGCTGGTCGTTGCCGCTGCCACCGACCAGGGTATCGTCGCCCTTGCCGCCGCTCAAACTATCGTTTGCGGTGGTCCCGGTGACGAAGTCCTGCCCATCTCCGCCGTTGAATGTGTTGACACCGAAGTTATAGACGACAACCTCGCCCAAAGGCAGCAGTGCGCTGAGGCCCGCCACGGTCCATACCGTTCCCGGTGCATCCGTAAAGCGGATTTCCTCGACTTGCCAGCCATTGGTGCCGCCACCGCCAAAGTAAAGCGCCACTCGCAGTTGGTCGTCTGTATTGACGATCTCCAGTAGCAGATCATCGCCAATGCGCCGAGCGCGCACGTCCGCCACGGCGACACCCGTCTTGAACACGATCTTGTCCACATTCCCCGCCGTGGTATCCACGTCGAAGATGCGGTCCTGTCCGCTGTCCCTGCCAAACAGGTAAGTGTCATTGCCCGTGCCGGTATAGGTATATGTAGCCGGCTGGTAAATACCCCCGGCCAGAATGTCGTCGCCAGCGCCTCCGTCGAGGGTGTCGTTGCCTGCGTTGCCTTGTAACACGTCGCTGCCTGCATCCCCCTGGAGGATGTCGTCGCCGCCTTGGCCCTGTAGGGAATCGTTGCCAACACCCCCGCTGATTGCGTCTGCACTGTTGAAGCCCACAAGCGTATCGTTGCCCATGCCGCTAGCAAGCAATTTGGCCTTTACGTCGGCATATCGCCATACGGTGGCGGGCGCATCGGCGAATCGGATTTCCTCGATTAGCCAGCCGTTGCTACCGTCGTTACCGAGGTAGCCCTCGACGCGTAGCTGGTCGCCGGTGCCTGCGATTTTCATTATCAGTGCATCGACGTCACGGGAAACCTGGATGTCGGCCACGGCCACCCCGGCCTTGAAAATGATCGTGTCCAGATTTCCAGCAGTGCTGTCGTCGTCGTAGATGCGGTCCTGCCAGTCACCCCTGCCAAACAAATACGTATCGTTGCCCGAACCGCTATACGTGCTGCTCCCCGGTAGGTATACGCCGCCCGCCAGAATGTCGTTCCCCGCGCCTCCGTCGAGTGTGTCGTTACCCTCGTTGCCTTGCAGCACGTCATTGCCCGCGTCGCCACCCAGTGAGTCGTTGCCAAGCCCCCCGGAAAGACCATCGTCGCCTCCGCCGCCACGCACGGTATCTGCACCGGAAAACCCCACGATGGTGTCGTCTTCGCCCGCACCAATGAGCGCCATGGACTTGATGTCGGCCACGTTCCACACGGTCATGGGTGAGTCCACGAAGCGGACCTGCTCGATCTGCCAGCCGCTGGTGCTGGTACCGTCCGCGTCAAACTGGCCCGCGACTAGCAATTGGTCAAGGTCGCTCCCCAATTTGAACAGTAATGTGCTCCCATCGCGCGCAACCCGCACATCTGCCGGTGCCACACCTGCCTTGAACATGATGGTGTCCACATTGCCTACGGCGGTATCCCTGTCAAAGATCGTGTCGCGCCCGTCGCCGCGACCAAAGAGGTAGGTATCGTTGCCAAGGCCCTCGTAGTTCTGGTTGCCGTAGTTTGGGTCACCGTAGTTGGTGTTATCGCCGAGAACATCGTTACCTATTCCGCCGTCAATGACGTCATTGCCGGCACTCCCCTTCAGCACGTCATTGCCATCGCCACCGGTCAGCACATCGTCGCCATCCCCCCCGCGCAACACATCATTGCCCGCTCCGCCACTGAGGGTGTCGTTGCCAGTCTCACCTTCCAGCGTATCGACGCCGTTGCCACCGTCAATTATGTCGTTGCCGGCCGCGCCATTGAGAGTGTCATTGCCCGCGCCGCCAATGAGAGTTTCACCAAGACCGGTGCCACGCAACACATCGTTTCCGTCAGTCCCCGCAAACAGCTTGGCTTGAATGGTCGCCAAGTCCCAAACCGTGCCGTCCGCGAAGACGAACTGTTGCACGCCGTTGTAGCCGTTGCCCGTATCGTCGT
This sequence comes from Roseateles sp., assembly GCF_031397715.1. Taxonomy (GTDB): domain Bacteria; phylum Pseudomonadota; class Gammaproteobacteria; order Burkholderiales; family Burkholderiaceae_C; genus Paucibacter_A. The sequence goes on along the minus strand of NZ_JANNMI010000279.1, from coordinate 7,597 downwards.
TGTAAAAAAAGCTATTGACGGTGAGTTTGTCGGTGGTGCCGGCAATCGAGACTTCGAGCGCGCGGCCCATGGACAAGCTATTGGAGGCCTGTGTGAGCACAATTTCGGAAGACAACACACCGGGCTTGAACCGCAAGGTGTTGAGCTTTCCTGCCGTGGTGTCGTTGATGTCGTTGACGATGACATCCTGACCATCCCCTCTGCCAAACAGGAAGGTGTTGTTGCCCAGTCCGCCGCTTAGCGTGTCGTCACCCGCACCTCCGTCGAGCAGGTCGACTCCGTCGCCGCCAGACAATACGTCCGCACCGGCACCGCCGTAGATCAGGTCGTCTGCGCTGCCGCCATTGAAAATGTTGGCCGCGCCGTCTCCAATATAAATGTCACTCCTGGCGCTGCCGGTGGTGCCGGTACCGACCAACACATCCAGAGAAGCCAGCTCCGTACGAACCGGCGAATTGCCGGCCAGGGCACCGATCCAGTTATCCAGCAAGGACAGTCCGCCGAAGTTGACTGCCGTCAGCGTTGACCCGGCATACCTGTTCAGGTCCACCAGGTCCAGCACGGCGTTGCGTTCGTTGGCTGTCCTGTTGGTGGCAAGCGCCGCCGCAAGCGCGGTGGCATCAAAAGCAACACCGTTTTCATCGACCACCAGCTCGATGCTGTCCAGGTAGGTCTTGAGCCGGGTCTGCACCGCCAACGCGCCGTACACACTCTCTTTGAGTGCGTCGTAGGCCTGGTGGATGAAGACCTCCTGCTGCGCGCTGTACGTGACCACGTTGGTGCTGCCGCTGGCGCGAACCCATTTGTCCAGGATGGTGTTGCCATTGAACTGCTCCAGCGCCGTGATCTGGGCATACAGGGTCGGGTTGCTGGCCGCGAACTGCGCTACGGCCGTGATGGAGCCAGCACCCGCTGCCGGGTTGGCCAGGATGGTGCTGGTCTGGATGCTAGTCAGCATGGAACTCGTGGCACCCCAGCTTTGCACCAGTGCATCCAGATGGCTTTGTTGCAGGTCCCGGGTTGCGTCCGCAGCAAAATTCGTCAGCTTGGTCTGCAGGTCCAGCGCCTGCGTCGTACCCAGGCTCATCGCCGGGCGCAGGTCGCGCACCGCACCGCTGCCCGTCATCTGCGGCAACGCCAAGGCCGCCGCCGTCAATACCGGGTCGTCAGTGAATTGCCGGTAGAAGTTGTTATTGGCCAGCAGCAGGCTGCCCGCCAGATCAGCAGTACCGCTGGCGCCGGTCTCCCCGCCCACACGTGTGAAGCTGCCGCTGAAGGTCTGGGTGTTGCCCCCACCCAGATTGATGTTGGTGGCCGTGCCGCTGACGTTGATGCTTTCAATACCCAGCTGCGCAAAGGTGAACAGCTCGCCGCTTTGGCTGATGCCATCCTGGTTCAGGTCTTTCCACAGCTTGACGCTGGAGAACGCGACATCGTTGGCATCGAATTTTCCGTCGGCAACGCCGCTGGCGTTGGCATCCAGATCGGCAAGGGCGGCAAAGCCGTTGGCGGCCAGCTGGCCGGCATTGGGGCCACGGGTCAGGATGGTGTTGTCGCCAAAGAGCTCGCGGCCCGAGTCGATGGTTCCGTTACCGTTGAGATCGCGTACCACGATGGCCTCGCCGGCCGATATCCAGCCACTGGCGGTCAGGGTGCCATCGCCGTCGTGGTCGAAGTAGATCGGGGCTGCGGGGTTGATGCCGCTGGTGGAGATGCCGCCGCCGTCGAGGTCAAGGACCAGGGGGTCGCGGCGGGGGGCGACCCAATTCAGGGCGCTAGTCGACGCAGTATTTACTTCGACGGATATTGTGGCGCCCTGAGACTCGCGCTTCCTGTACATCTCATAGAAATTGTAAGCAGCGCCTCCAACCGTCAAGACCACCGCCGCAACAGTCAACGCAGGAACTGCGACCCCTGCAATGGCGAATGCCCCGGCAACCATCGCCAATACATTTCCTGTTGCTGTGACAATTTGTCCGATCGTTGCACCATTCGGGTCCGAAGTGACTCCAGATAATGTAAGTGCTACTGTATTGGTCAACAGTCCAAGACCCGGGACAGGCCCCGTTATGGCTGCCACTACTTGGCTAAGCCCAGCAATGGACTCGACCGTGCTACCTGAATTTATGGTCTGAATGACATTGTCGATGGTGCCAATGGATGCGCCCTGAATATCCAAATAAATCGTAATGCCAGTTGAAATAGGTGTAGTCATATATTGATACTCAAAGAAAAATTGAAAGAACCATGCAAACAGTCGTCAAAAAAATAAGCAAGAAATAGGCTGCAATTACTGACTTAGCGAACCAATCATCTCCCTTGGAGTTTCGCCAAATAATTGAAATTGAGTAAGGCAATTTCCTAGTTGCGCTGTAAATAGCAGGTCCAAGCAAGCCAGCCGCAAAAATAAACATATAGATTGCTGGAAACCAGGGATGGATCTGATACAAAACGTCGAATATTTGACTCATATTAGCCTCTGCAATAATCAATTAACCTTCAGTCACCGTAAGCAGCCCATAAGTGTTCAATCCACAGTTGGTCGCGGCTCAAAAGTAAATAATATGGACCCCATTGCCTCCCAGATCGAATGGCGTGGACCGGTTTATCTTTCCCTCAAACTCTCACTCCCCGCCCGCTGCACCGGACTCAGCAGATACTCAATCACCCGTCTCTGACCGGTCTTGATCTCTGCCGTGATATTCATCCCCGGACTCAAATTCACGCGCTTGCCATCGATCAGCATGTCTTTCTGGCTGAAGGTCAACGTTGCCGGGTAATACGAACCCCTCTTCTCATCAGTCACCGCATCGGCAGTGACGATATCCACCCGCGCCGGTACCGTGCCGTAACGCGTATACGGAAAAGTCTCCAGCTTCACCTCAGCCATCTGACCGGCATTCACGAACCCGATGTCTTGGTTCGCGATGCTGACTTCTGCCGTCACCTGCGCAGAATCGGGCACCACGATCATCAGCGGTTGGGCTTCGGTCACCACACCGCCAGTGGTGTGGATGGCCAGCTGTTGCACGATGCCGTCTACTGGCGCCGTCAACTGGGTCAAGCGTTCGCGCTGGCTGGCCTTGCTGAGCTCTGCGTTGAGCTGCAGGTGACGGGTGGCCGCCTGGGCATGACGGTCGCTGAGCAGCCGCAGGGTTTCAGCGCGGTACGAGGCCTTGGACTGTTCCGACTCCGTCAGTGCAGATTGGGCTTCGGCCATGCGCGCGCGTGCGGTCAGCAGGTCCCGTTCGAGTTCGATGCGGTCACGCGTCTTGTCTTGTGTGGCGTGGCTGGATACAAAACCTTTATCGACAAGCCGCTTGTAGTCTGCCTCGCGGGTGCGGGCCAGCGGTATGGTTGCATCCAGCTTGGCGATGCTCTGGTTCACAGTGGCCAGCTCCGCGCGACGGCGGTTGGCTTCGGCGTCAAACTTGGACAGTTTGGCCTTGATGTCTTGCCATTCGGATTGGAGTTGGCCTTGCAGGGCCACTTCGGCGGGCCCAGTTCGGTCGGGGTCGAGGCGCTTGCTGGCAATTCGCTGCTTGCCCTTGGCAGACTGCGGGCCGGCAGCCGGTGAATCGCCCGTTTGCAACGCGTCGCGCAGTGCCGCTGTTCGCCGCTCTTCACTGGCCGCGGTGGTGAGTTGCTCCTGGATACTGGCCTTGTCGGCCGTGGCGACGGTCGCGTCCAGTTCGACCAGCACCTGCCCGGCGACGACCCTATCGCCATCCTTGACCAGTACGCGGCGCACCACGCTCACCTCCAGCGGCTGGATCAGCTTGGTGCGGTCGCTGACGATGATGCGCCCGGGGGCGACGGCCACGATGTCTACCTGGCCGAAGTATGCCCACAAGATAGCAATCACAAACAAAAGCATCAGCGCCCAGGCCAGGCGCCGCGGCGCCGGGTGAACCGGGGTGTCCTGCAGGCTCAGTGCGGCCGGCAGGAAGGCCAGTTCGTCTGCCATGCGCTGTGGTCCGGCCAGAGCGGCGCGGTGTGTCCAGGCGGCGCCAAGAACGGCCCAGTAGCGGGCCAACAGCTCGCTCCAGGGCCGGGGCTGTTGCCGGGTTTCGGCGGGCCCAGCCCCAACGGTACCGGGCGCAGCCTGCACGGCGGCACGGACCATGGGGGGCGTCACACCAGTGGTCATGTCAGGTCGCCTTTGTCAACCGGTTTGAGCCCGTCCTGCATGCGCCACAAACGCGCGTACAGCCCATCGGGTGTGTTCAACAGCGCATCGTGTGCACCGACTTCGACGATGCTGCCCTTGTCCAGCACGACGATGCGGTGGGCATTGCGCACCGAACTCAGCCGATGGGCAATGATCAGCACGGTGCGGCCGTGGCAGATGCGCGCCATGTTGTGCTGGATGATGGCCTCCGACTCATAGTCCAGCGCACTGGTGGCCTCATCCAGTATCAATATGCGGGGATTGGTGAACAGCGCGCGCGCAATGGCGATGCGCTGGCGCTGGCCGCCACTCAGGCCACTGCCTTGCTCGCCGACCACGGTGTCGTAACCTTCGGTCAGTTCGCTGATGAATTCGTGCGCGCCAGCCAGCTGGGCGACATGAATGACATGCTCCAGCGGGGCGGCAGGGTCGGTGATGGCGATGTTCTCGCGCACCGAGCGGTTGAACAACAGGTTCTCTTGCAGCACCACACCCACCTGGCGGCGCAGCTGGGCGGCGTCGATCAGGCTGATGTCGATGCCGTCCACCAGCAGCCGCCCGGCCTCGGGCGTGTACAGGCGCTGCACCAGTTTGGTCAGCGTGCTTTTGCCCGAGCCGGAGCGCCCGACGATACCGATGACTTCGCCGGCCCGCACGTCCAGGCTGACATCACTCAGTACAAGCTGGTTTTGCGGGCGGTACCGAAAACTCACGCTGTCGAGCGTGATGCGGCCCTTGAGCGCAGGCAGCTGCGCTGCGCCGGTGGCAGGCACTTCGGTTCGGGTGTTCAGAATGTCTCCCAACCGAGCCACCGAAATGCCGGTTTGCTGAAAGTCGGTCCAAAGCTGGGCCATGCGCATGATGGGTTGCGCCACCCGCTGCGCAAACATGTTGAAGGCCACGAACTGGCCAACGGTGAGCTGGTTGCCCATCACCAGGTGCGCGCCGTACCACAGCGTGGCGGCATTGACCAGTTTGCCGATCAAGTTGATGCCTTCGTGGGCTACGGTGGCCAGAGTCTGGGTCTTGAACGAAGCCGACACATAGGCCGCCAGTTGGGTGTCCCAGCGCTTGCCAAAGGCCGGCTCCAGGGCGGTCGCCTTGACGGTCTGGATGCCGGTGACGGTCTCCACCAGCATGGCCTGGTTTTCTGCGCCGCGGGCAAATTTGACGTCCAGGCGTCGACGCAAGACAGGCACCACGGCCAGGCTCAGGCCGAAGTACAGTGGCAGGCTGACCAGCACGATCAGGGTCAGCGGCACGCTGTAGAACAGCATCACGGCGATGAACACGAACGAGAAGAACACGTCCAGCAGCACCGTGAGCGCATTGCCGGTCAGGAAACTGCGGATGTTTTCCAGCTCGCGCACCCGGGCCACCGAGTCGCCCACGCGCCGGGTCTGGAAATACTCCAGCGGCAACTGAACCAGGTGGCGAAACAGCTTGGCGCCCAGCTCCACGTCGATACGGCTCGTGGTGTGGCCAAAAACATACGCGCGCAAGGACGTCAGCAGGCTCTCGAACAGCACGACCACCACCAAGCCGATGACCAGCACATCCAGGGTGGTGGTCGCCTTGTTGACCAGCACCTTGTCCATCACGACCTGGAAGAACAGGGGGCTGACCAGGCCGAACAGTTGCAGCATGAACGAGATGACCAGCACCTCGCCCAGCAGCTTGCGGTACTTGACCAAGGCCGGCACGAACCATGAGAAGTCGAACTTGGCCAGCGCACCGGCCAGGCTGGCGCGGCTGCTGATCAGCACCAGCTCACCGGTCCACTGCGACGCGAACAGGTCGATGGGCTCGATCTTGGGGCGACTGCTGGCGCCGTCTGTAGTGACGGCCGGGTCTTGCACCAGCACGCGCTTGGCGTCGCATTGGGCCAACACCACGACATGCAGACCGTCTCCGTCTGTGCGCATCAACGCCAACGCCGGCAATGGTGTGAGAGCCAGCCGCGCCACCGTTGTGCGCACCCGTTTGGCCTTGAGTCCCAACTCTTTGGCGGCCCGCAGCAAATCCTCGACTGTGAGTGCGTCGCTGGATGCCAACCCCAATTGGTGCGACAACGCTGCCAGGTCGGCGGCCACCTGGTGAAAACGTGCAACGACACACAACGCGGCCAGAGCCGCATCGGCGCTTGCACCGCGTGATGGTGCACTGGATTGACCTACGGCCTGAGCGCCGCCGACCGATCCAGCCCGATCCAGCCCGATCAGGCTTTGTATCGTCCTGGTTGGATACCAATGCGCCAGAATTACCGGTCACTCGACTGTGCCCTGAGAGGCCGCCGGTCTAGAGTCCGTGCAGGTGTTGATATCCGAGCCGCACGTCTTTTCACAAACGGTGTTGGGCGGAATCTTGTCATGGTGCTCTTGCGGGAAATTAGCAAGCCCAACTGACTCACTAATTGGTGCGCGTCTGAGTTGCACCTCGCATTCTGACGCGTGACATTACGCAAATCCAAAGTATCGATGACTGCAACGACAAGGCGCGCCCATTCATCGTCTGTCAACCATTCATCCACTGACAGCGGCAAAAAACATGAAGTCTTGCGATCCACTGACAAGAATCGACTCATCGACGCGTGCTCGTATTCATTGATCGCAATTCTCCGTTCTTGCCTGCAATTCACGAACAGGGAATACCCGACGGCAATCAAGCAAATTGAATCATCAGTAATGTCCCAACGTTTTTCAGAAGAGAACAAGTTGGTGAGGCTCGGAACTCGCGTTTGAATCGGTCGGAGGTTGGGTGAGTAGTTGATTTATTGGGTTTGTCTCGAACAGGGTCAGGCTCAGGATTTATGGGAAAGTGATCCAGCAGTCATTGAATGAGAATGCGGAAGGCGCCAGGCATTATGGTCTGTCGGCATCCCACTCATCCATAGCAGAGATCTGGATCATGATACGCGGTCATGTGCAGGTCGGAAGCGTGCTTGAAGGTCTGATCTCCATATTGACTCGCACCAGCCAACAGCCGGTTTGGAGCACGCCATCCGAGATGTTGAATGCCCGGACCCCGTCCGAAGCGAAGTTCTCGACGCCTGTTCTGCCTCACGGACTCCGCTCGATCCTCGGCTGGCCAAGGAGTCCCACCGTGCCGGACTCCGCCGACCGGCGCTCCTACTTCTCGTCGCGCAACCAATACCACTTGTACAGGAAGCGCTGTCCGAGTCTGCGAAACGGCGCGAACGCCTGCGACCGGACCAGTCCGAAAATATTGGGGTACTCCAGTTCGCTGCTATAGATCGGCAGCTGGAACACCGCGCGTCCGGCATCTTGGCCGGCGATGCGCTCGGCCAGCCGCTTGCCGGCCCAGGTCGAGAACGAGACACCGTTGCCGCCGTATCCCACGGCATACCAGACGCTTTGCGACGGATCGGGCCGGGTGATGCGCGGCATCATGTCGTGGCTGACGTCG
>NZ_JANNMI010000245.1:0-8631 GCF_031397715.1 Roseateles sp. | reverse complement strand
CGGCGAGGTAGAGCCCCAGGCCGAAGACCAGGTGCGTGGCGAGGCTCTTGAGGGAGTTGAAGAGGGGGGCAGGCGTCTTCCGCGAGGCGACCCCGGCGCCGAGCGCCGGCTGCACCCACGCGATGTGGTTGTACTACTGGATGGCCGCGCATGGCATCAACCCGGTCAAGGACGCCAAGGTCATCACCGTGCCGCCGCCGCAGATGGTGGCGAACATGCGCGTCGGCAACATGGACGGCTACTGCGTCGGCGAGCCGTGGGGCCACCGCGCCATCATGGACGGTATCGGCATCACCGCCGTGACGACGCAGGACATCTGGCGCGACCATCCCGAGAAGGTCTTGGCCAGCAGCGGCGAGTTCGTCAAAAAATACCCGAACACCGCGCGCGCCGTGATGATGGCCGTTTTGGAGGCCGGCCGCTGGATCGACGCCGGCCTGCAGAACAAGCTCAAGATGGCCGACACCATCGCCGAGAAGGCCTATCTCAACACCGGCGTCGATGCGATCAACCAGCGCATTTTGGGTCGTTACCAGAATGGCCTGGGCAAGACCTGGGACGACCCCAACCACATGAAGTTCTTCAATGACGGTCAGGTCAACTTCCCGTATTTGAGTGACGGCATGTGGTTCCTGACCCAGCACAAGCGCTGGGGCTTGCTGAAAGACCACCCGGACTATCTGGCGGTGGCCAAGCAGATCAACCAGATCGATTTGTACAAGGAAGCAGCCAGCGCGCTCAAGGTCAATCTGCCGGCGTCGCCGATGCGCAGTGCCAAGCTGATCGACGGCTTGGTCTGGGACGGCAGTGCGCCGGCCAAGTACGCCGACGCCTTCAAAGTCAAAGCCTGAGGAGTTCATCATCATGGTCAGTGCCGTATTCCATTCGCCGCGCGACGTCAGCATCGAGTTGATCAAGCCGCCTGTTGCGAAGCCGCAGAGTAGCCAAGCTAAACCAAAGTCTGCACGGACTCCGGTCGACTGGCGCGGCATCTGGTTGCGCGTGTTGCCGCCGGTGCTCGGCCTGGCCTTGTTGATCGGACTCTGGGGCTTGGCGACACAAAAAGGCGGGCCCTTTCCAACCCCGGCGGCCACCTTCGATGCCGCCGTCAAGCTGTTCGCAGACCCGTTCCGCAGCAACGGGCCGAACGACCAAGGCATAGGCTGGAACATCCTGGCCTCGCTGCAACGGGTGGGTCTGGGCTTTGGCCTGGCGGCGCTGGTCGGCATCCCTTTGGGTTTTGTGATCGGCAGGTTCGAGTTCGCCAACCGCATGATCTCGCCGCTGATCAGCCTGCTCAAACCGGTCTCGCCGCTGGCCTGGCTGCCGATCGGTTTGTTGGTGTTCAAGAGCGCCAACCCGGCCGCGATCTGGACCATCTTTATCTGCTCGATCTGGCCGATGGTGGTCAACACGGCGGTCGGCGTGCAGCGTGTGCCCCAGGACTATCTGAACGTGGCGCGGGTCTTGAAGCTGTCTGAATGGAAGGTGATCACCCGCATCCTCTTGCCCGCCGTGCTGCCTTACATCTTGACCGGCGTGCGCTTGTCGGTCGGCACCGCCTGGCTGGTGATCGTGGCGGCCGAGATGTTGACCGGCGGCGTCGGCATCGGCTTCTGGGTCTGGGACGAGTGGAACAACCTCAATGTGGCCCACATCATCATCGCCATCTTCGTCATCGGCATCGTCGGTCTGGCGCTGGAATGGTCGTTGATCGCGGTGGCCAAACGCTTCTCTTTCGAGGACTGATGCAATGAGTACAACCAAGAACTTCATTGAAGTGCAGGCGGCCGAGATGGTCTTCAACACCCGCAAAGGCTCGTTCCACGCCTTGGCCGGGGTGGATCTGCAGGTGCAGCGCGGCGAGTTCATCACGCTGATCGGCCATTCGGGTTGCGGCAAGTCGACCCTGCTGAACCTGATCGCCGGCCTGCTGCTGCCGACCAGCGGCGTGCTGCTGTGCGACAACCGCGAGATCACCGAGCCTGGGCCGGAGCGCGCGGTGGTGTTCCAGAATCATTCGCTCTTGCCCTGGTTGTCCTGCTTCGAGAACGTTTATCTGGGCGTTGAGTCGGTGTTCGCTGGGCGCGAGGCCAAGCCGAAATTGGTTGAGCGCACCGAGGCCGCGCTGGCGCTGGTCGGCATGAGCCATGCCATGCACAAGCGCCCGCACGAGATCTCCGGCGGCATGAAGCAGCGCATCGGCATCGCCCGCGCGCTGGCCATGAGTCCTAAGGTCCTCTTGATGGACGAACCCTTCGGCGCGCTTGATGCGCTGACCCGCGCGCACCTGCAGGACGAGCTGCTGAAGATCGTCGCCGCCACGCAGAGCACGGTGGTGATGGTGACGCATGACGTCGACGAAGCGGTGCTCTTGAGCGACCGCATCGTGATGATGACGAATGGGCCGGCGGCCAGCATCGGCGAGATCCTCAGCGTCGATCTGCCGCGGCCACGCAACCGGGTCGAGCTGGCCGACAACGCCCGCTATCTGGCGGCCCGCAAGAGCGTGATCGACTTCCTTTACACCCGCCACGCCAAGGTCGAGAAGGCGGCTTGATCACCGCCGGGCCAGCGCCTCCGCCGGGTCAAGCCGGGCGGCGCTGCGGGCCGGCAGTGCGCAGCCTCAAAGGCTGCTTGTTGTAGTGGGTGTAAAAATTGCGCGGGGCTGAAGTGGCTGTCCAATGCCTTGATGGCAGCAGCTTGTGTGATTGATCTTTGTGCCGCAACTGAGCACCCGAAAAGGAGAATGAAACCATGCGCGACGCCGACATCAACAATCTGCGGGCCTTGCCCGAGCAGCGCGACTTGATCGACCGTGCCTCGGCCTTGCTGGATCAGGTTATCTGCGAGCTGGACGCCGACAAATTCCAGTAGATTACGGCCCTGCTCGACGCCCCGCCGGCTCACAACCCGGGGCTTGAGCGCCTGCTGGCCGTGACGGCACCCTGGGCTCCCGTCAAGGCATGACATGAGCCTGCAGCTCCAGCCGCCGCAGCCGCTGCTGGCCAGCCAGCTGCTGGACGGCTTTGACTGCGGCGAAACCATGCTCGACGACTGGCTCAAGCGCCGCGCCATCAGCAACCAGTTCAGTGGCACCAGCCGCACGTTCGTGGTGGCGGATCAAGACGGGCGTGTGGTCGGCTACTACGCCGTGGCCGCGGGCGCCGTCGCGCACCAGCTGGCCAGCAGCGCCGTGCGGCGCAATATGCCCGATCCCGTGCCGGTCTTGGTGCTGGCTCGGTTGGCGGTCGATCGCCGCGCTCAGGGCATCCAGCTGGGCGGCGCCCTGTTGCAAGATGCCGTCAAGCGGGCGCTGGCGGTGGCCGAGAACGCCGGTGTGCGGGCGCTGCTGGTCCATGCGCTGCACGAGCGCGCCGGGGCGTTTTACGCGCATTACGGTTTTCAGCCGTCGCCGGTGCATCCGTTGACGCTGATGCTGAGGTTGAACATCGCTCAGCCATGAGCGTTTTGACGCTGAGGTTTTTGGCGCCATTGAAGCTTCGTTTTGTAGCGAGCGCCGGTCGGCGTTTATGGACTTGCCTACCTACCGTACATAATCGGCGTCATGTTTGCCGCCAGCTCGAATCAATCCCCATTGCCAGCAAGCCTTGCAACTCAGGCTGGCGGCGGCAGATAAACGCTAGCTGTTGGCCAAATCAAATGACCCTTTCGCCTCAAGTTGTTGGTATGTTCTTTGCAATGAGTGCTCTTTTGGTGGCCTGTGCTTCAGGGCCTCAGGAGGCAGCAGGCGGTCCGGAGTACGACCAGCAAACAACGCATCACAAATGCCGCGCATTTGCTGCGTCTAAGCAGCAAGTCTTTGTCGTCAGTGGGTTCAGCCACCAGACCTTTGATGTCCCGGTCGGTATCAATCAGTCAAACTACATTTACTGCATGGAGAAAGCGGGGTACCCGCTCACTCAAATGAACACTTCGTTGGAGACATCCTCGCTCATAACGCCTCCTCGTCACCCTGCTAGCGGACCTCGGCGCGCCTCAGAGTGAAGGTCCTCGCTCTGTCTTGGCTCGTTTGGTGAGGTCCCGGTCACTTGCCGAATCGCCAATCCTGAAAAGGAGAAACATGGCGGCGAGACTCAGCGGTGTGCGGAGCGGCACGCCGGTCGAAATGTTGCACTAGGCGAGGGTGTGGGCCAGCTCGTTGCGGCGCGGTATCTTCGCCCGAGCACAAAGCACGCATGCAGGCCTTGGTCGCCAGTGCCCGGTCGCTAAGGCCGGCAAGCCTGTGGACTGCCAAGAGTGGGACATGACGCCCCAGACGGTCAATGCGTCCTGCAGCCCCAGCTTCAATGCCATCACCTTTCCGGCGGCAATTTTGCGGCCGCCGTTTTTCGACTTCAATGCCGATGACGTGGTCAATTACGGCGGCAAGATAGGCAGGTCAACTCATGGAAGAGGCAAAACCTGCTTCAGAAAAAACCCTCTGAAATGCGCCGTGAAATAGCCATAAGCTGTTGAATTAAATGAATTTTCGGTATTAATTTAATAAATTACATAAAATACCGAAATGCTAGAAACCAGCGCCACCATCGCACGCCAGTACATCGATGCCGTTGCCACCTTTGAGGCCTTGGAAGAAGCCCAAGAGGACGCCGCCCATGTGCGCGGCGGCATGTACTGGCATGCAGGCCCTGCGTCTGCACCCGACGCCAAATACCTGGTGCGCACCACCCCCGCTGGGGCCGAAACCAGCCTGGGTTCGCGCACGCCAGAAAACATAGCTATTTACGAGCGCTTCACCCAGCGCAAGCGTGAAAGTGCAGAACGCGTGGCCGGCCTCAAAGCCGCGTTGGAGCAGCACCAACGCTTGAACCGTGCCCTGCGCGTGGGCCGGGTGGATCCGTTGGTGGTGGCGCTGTTGGGCCGCTTGGCCAGTACCCATTTGAGCCCGCATTTTCGCGTGGTCGGTACTCATGCGCTTTACGCCTATGAAGCCACCGCTGGGGTGCGCCTGGATTCGGACGCACTGGCCACGCGCGATATGGACTTGCTGTGGGACACCCGAAAGCGCATCCTTTTCTCGACCCAGCTTGCCAAGCTGGACAGCTCCATGCTGGGCGTGCTGAAGAAGGTGGACAGCACATTTCGAATCCGAAAAAGTCAGCAATACACCGCCGTCAACAAAGACGGTTTTGAGGTGGACATCATCCGCCGCGAGCGCGCGCACGACGATCCGCACCCCATCAAACTCAGCGGCGAGGACGATGATTTTTGGGTGGTTCAGGCGCGCCGCGCCAACGTGCTGCTGGATTCGCCCGGGTTTTCTGCCGTGATCGTGGCCAGCAACGGCAGCATGGCGCGCATGAGCACGGTGCACCCCGCCACCTTTGTCGCATTCAAACGCTGGATGGCCAAGCAACCCGATCGGGAAGCCCTCAAGCGCCGCAGGGATGTGTTGCAGGCCGATGCGGTGCAAGAACTACTGGACAAGTATTTGCCGCCGGCTTGAAAGGTCAAGTGGCCGCTGCTTTAAAGACCATGGCGGGTGATTTCTTGCTCGCGCGCCGTCTGGAAGCTTTTGGCAAGGAGGCCAAGCTTGAGTTGATCGGCCTGGGGAATTTCCCGCCTGGATGAAGGGGATGAAAGGGATGAATACTTGACAGGGCGTGGCGTGGTGTAGCGCTATAGTCGGCGCCGACCGGAGCGTTGAATTTTGTTTGCCGAGCGGACGGTCGGAATAGCGCAAGGCAGAGGCTATCGAATTCAATATTGATTGACGCCTCCGAGGCGAAATAAAGCGGGTTTACCCTTTGAATCAAGCGCCAAGCCCATCTGTTACTTTTGTCGGCTTGTTATGACGGCATGAGAAAAATACTGTCAATGCGTTGCGACGCCAATATTCATGGGGGTATCGTCCCGTTGCCCGTTGCCCGTTGCCCGTTGCCCGTTGCCCGTTGCCCGCTGCCCGTTGCCGAAATGGGGGCAGAGAGCCGAGGGTCAAGTCTTTAGTCGGCAGAGAGCCGAGGGTCAAGTCTCTAGTCGTTAATTTCCCAAAGGCACAGCCGGGATCAGGTCTTGCAATCATGCAAAACCTCCCTTGAACGACGCGCGCGTGCCGGTGGACAACAACGCGTTCAAGAACGCGATACGGCCGCTCGCGATTGATCGAAAGAGTTGGCTATTGATGGGTTCGGAGGCCGACCCTCCTTCTTCAGAGAGTTTCACCAAAACTAATGAGATGGAGCCTTGCGCCCATCCCCTCTATCCCCTCCATCCTGGCTCAGTTTCTTGCTCGCGCGAGCCTTCGGCAAGCTTTTGCAAGGCCAGACTCGATTTGGTAGGCCCGAAAGAATTTTCTAGTCTGGATGAACGGGATGAAAGGGATAAATACTTGATCTGCCACGCCAGCGCCGTGCGGCTCCAGCCCTTGTCCAGGCAGGCCGCCCCTCACCCCAACAGCACCTGCAAGCTCTGCTGATACTGCCCCGTCAGCCCGTCCAGATGCGTCAGTAATAACTCGCTGCTGCGGGCCAGGCCGGCGGCGGCTTCCGGGCCTTGCACATCGCGCAGGCTGCGCAAGAGGCGCCGCCATTCCTCGCGCACTGCCGCCAGAGACAGCTGAATCTCGGCGTTAGTCAGTGGCGCCGCTTCCAGCTCCTTGAGCCCGCTCTCGAATTGGTCCAGGCCGGCCGCGATCAGGGCCGGTTCGCGCCCGGCCAACAGGTCGGCCAGCAAGGCGTCTTTGGCCAGACGCTGGCTCAGCATGCGCTGGCGCCCGCACAGATTGACCAGGCGCAGCGGCTTGCCCGCGCCGCCACTGTTTTCTATCGTGGCGGCCAACTCCTCCGACAACTGCAGCAAGGCCTCGGCCGCCGCATCGGCGCGCTGCAACACGCCGGCATCGGCCTTGCCGACCAGCAAGCCGCGCAGCAGCAGCCACACAGCATCGAGCGCGGCCAGCGGCGCTTGCTGCTCGGCCGTCACCAGCTGCCGCAGCCGCGCCAGGTTGGCATCGACGCGGTCGCGCGATTCGTCCTGCAAGACCTTGGCGCGGCGCACCTCGATGCCGGCCGCGCGCTGCGCCAGCAGCTTGACCAGGCGCTGCGACAACATGCGCTGCTGGCCGGCCAGATTGAGCGCCTCGGCCTGCTGGGCCGCCTCTACCAAGGACCGCGCCACCTCGCCCAGGCGCAAATGGGTTTGCATCGCCGCCGCCCGCAGCAACTGATACGCACCGGCTTCATCGAGCGCTTGGGCAGCCATCAGCAAGCCCTTGGCGCGGTCGGTCCATTTGCGCTCGTCGAGCTGGGTCTGCAGCGCGGCCTGCTTCTGCCATTGCCAACCGGCCCAGCGCAGCTGCAGCAGCAGCTCGGCGGGCGTCGGCATTTGCTCCAGCCAGACCTGCACGCCCAGGCTCAAGCCGCGCCGACGCTGCGCCGGGCTGGCGCTAGCGGCCACGCAGACGATGGGCAGCGGGCTCTTCAAATGCGCCAAATCGTCCAGCAAGGGTTCGACCGCAGCGGCCTCGGGTGCCCATAGCAAGAGCGCCTGCGGTGACGGTTCGAGTGCACGATGCACCAAGTTGTTGCGCTGCAGCGGGGCGCTGACGGTGCAGCCGAGCGCGGCCAGTGGGGTCGCAAGTGCTTGCCACCCTGCCTCGGGCGGGCAAAGTAGCAGCAGATGGGTAGCCGGGTCGGCCGTGTCCGGCGGAGTGTTCATGGGCGCAGTCGGGGCGGCGAGCGAGTGGATTTGAGCGTCGCAGCATAAATCAGACCGGGCTCGGGCCGAAGCTGGCATGGCGATTGCATGGCTTTTGCTGCGGCGCAACGAAGCGCTGCACCCCGCGGCGCCCCGGCCCGCAATCATCGCAGCGTGCCTTTTGGGCGGCGCTCATCGTTTTTCAACGGCCTCGCCAAGCCTCGGTGCTTGACGCGGCCTTTTTGCGTTTCAAGAAGAAATCATCATGTCTACAGGATTCGTAAAGACCTTTCTGCGCTCGGGCCACAGCCCGACGCTGTTTGCCGCCTTCCTGTACTTCGCCTTTTCCTGCTGCATCTGGGTCTTGAACGGCGCCTTGGCACCCTTCATCAGCGAGGCCTATGGCCTCACGCCGGCACAAAAAGGCCTGATGTTGTCCATCCCCATCCTGGCCGGCGCGCTGATGCGCTTCCCGCTCGGTGTGCTGTCCCAGTACATCGGCCGCAAGAACGCCACCCTGGTCGAGATGGGCCTGATCGCCGTGGCGATGCTGTACGGCTTCTTCATGGTCGACAGCTATAACGATCTGCTCAAGATGGGCGTGCTCTTGGGCATTGCCGGCGCCAGCTTCGGCGTCGCCCTGTCGCTGGGATCGGGCTCATTTCCCGCGCGTCACAAAGGCCTGGCGATGGGTCTGGTCGGCGCAGGCAATGTCGGCACGGCCGTGTCGGTACTGGTGGCGCCGCCGCTGGCGCAGGCTTTCGGCTGGGTCACGGTATACGCCATTGCGGCAGTGGCCATCAGCATACCCATGGTCGTGATGATCGTGTTTGCCAAAGAACCCGACGACCGCGACAAGCACGCAACTTTCAAGCAGCACATCGCCTGCCTGTATGAAAAGGACGGCTGGGCCTTCAGCCTGATCTACGCCGTGACATTCGGCGGCTTCATCGGCCTGGCGACGTTTTTGCC
>NZ_JANNMI010000244.1:0-33931 GCF_031397715.1 Roseateles sp. | reverse complement strand
ATTTGCGCAGGCGGCCGCAGCCGTTGTTTTCATTGGTCTGTTGATGACCAAGGATGAGCGGCGCAGCCCATTTAACCCGTCGAGTAATCTGCTGATCGCCTTGACGCTGTGGATGTGCATCACCACGATCGCCGCATTTTTCCCTGAACCCAGTTTTGGGATGCTGGGGCGGGTGATTAAGATTAACTTGATGGTGGTGATTGCTTATGCATTGATTGTGAGTGAGAAGCAAATCAAGATAATGACTTGGGTGCTGACTTTGAGTATTGGTGTGCTCAGCGCCAAAGGTGGTTTGTTCACTATTTTATCGGGTGGCTCGCACCGGGTCTGGGGGCCGCCGTCCTCGTTTGTTGAAGACAACAACTCGTTTGCTTTGGCGGCCGTCATGGTGGTGCCCTTGTTGTTCTTCTTGGCCAGCGAGCAGACCAATAAATATATCAAGCGAGGTTTGCAGGCGATGGCGGTGCTGAGCGTGTTTTCGGCCTTGGGCAGCCAGTCGCGGGGGGCGTTGTTGGCGCTGTCTGCGATGACTTTATTCCTGGTGTTGAAAAGCAAGAACAAGGGCTGGCTACTTGTCGGTCTGCTGGCGCTGGTGCCAATTGCCTTGATGTTCATGCCGGACAGTTGGTACTCGCGCATGAGTACGGTGCAGACGTATGACTCCGATTCTTCCGCGATGGGGAGAATCAATGCTTGGCATATGGCATTTAATTTGGCTGCAGATCGAATTACGGGCGGTGGCTACGCAGTGGCAAATGCTTATGTGTTTGGGTTATACGCGCCGGATCCGTTGACGCCCCTCACTGCGCACAGTATCTATTTTCAAATGCTGGGCGAACACGGCTGGATCGGCCTAGCTTTATACCTTTCTTTTTGGATTTACACTTGGAGCTCATGCAACTGGGTGATTGAGAAATCGAAGTTTATTGTGGAGTTTGGCTGGGTTGTGAATTTGGCGCGCATGCTGCAGGTTAGTATGATAGCGTTTGCGGTCGGGGGGGCGTTCTTGAGTCTGTGTTATTTTGACCTACCCTACTATGTGGCAGTACTCGTTTATGTTTTGAGGAGGTTTGTAAGCGAGCGCCTCGACGTCCGCGGCCGGCCCATCTCAGCCCCATTTGCGGAGCGCACGGCATGATCAACTCGATGCTGTCATTGGCCTTGCCTGGCGGGCACCGAGGGTGCTTGTCCATCTTGATTTGGCACCGGGTTTTGGCCGACCCTGATCCGATCTTTCCAGAAGAAATGCATGCGCGACGCTTTGCCCAAACATTGGACTGGCTAAAACGGCACTTCAATGTGCTGCCGTTGACGCAGGCCGTCGCGATGCTCGCGCAAGGTTGTTTGCCTAGCCGAGCGTTGGCAATCACCTTTGATGACGGCTATGCCGATAATTTACATATCGCAACGCCCATTCTGGAAAGTCACGGATTGTCGGCAACATTCTTCATCGCGACCGGCTTTCTGGATGGCGGCCGCATGTGGAATGACACGGTGATTGAATCGGTGCGCCGATGGCGCGGCGACGAACTTGATGCGGGCGAGTTCGGGCGCTTTGCAATCTCGGACGCCGCCTCCCGTCGAGGCGCCATCGACGGCCTACTGGCTGCCATCAAATATCTCGATTTTGAGGCGCGAAATCAGGCGGTTGCAAGCTTGGCTGAACGCTGTGAGCTGCCCTTGCATGCCGATTTGATGATGAGCTCAGATGAAGTCAGGAAATTGGCGAACAGCGGTCAGAGTATTGGCGCCCACACCCAGTTTCATCCGATCCTTGCGCGCGTCAGTGCTGGTCAGGCACAACGTGAAATTGAAGAGGGTAAGCGCGAGCTTGAGACAATTGTGAACGCGCCGGTCACTTTGTTCGCTTATCCAAATGGGCGGCCCGGTCAAGACTACAAGAGTGAGCATGTGGAAATGGTTAAAGCAGCGGGTTTTACCGCCGCCGTTTCTACCGCCGTTGGGGCATCCAGGGGAGATGCGGACTTGTTCCAGTTGCGGCGATTTTCACCGTGGGATCGGTCGCGCGCTAGATTCCTTGCGCGGATGACAATGAATGCGATGCGGCAGGTTGAGCGCGCGTAATTGCGCTAGTCCTCAGCAGTTTTGCCGATTGAGCGCAATCGAGCTAGGCTGAGATACGCTAGCACGCGGAGCGACTTTTTGCGGTACTTGAACGCGCTCAAGAACGTCTTCGTTGCCAACACGTATTTTCCAGCTGCATATTGATTCAGCCCAAAATTGAAAATGCAATGGAACTGCCGCTGCTGAACGCCAGCCTCATCATGGGCGAGCTGGCCCAGCGCATGCAGGCGCGTCAGCGTTCGCTCGCGCAGTTCGTATTCAATATTGCGTGACTGCAACTTCAACGACGTTTGCCCGGCATGAATTCGGTACAAAGCCACCACCTGCGCAAGTTTCACAAACTTAAATTGCTCGGCGGCACGTAGGGCGAAATCCCAATCATCGGCCGGCGGCATGGTGGGGTCGAATAAACCAACCCGATCAAACACATGGCGACGGAACATTGCGGTGCTAAATAACACCCAATTGGTTTCAACAAGACGCGAAAGAATCATGCCTGACAACGCAGGCACCTGCTGTCCGCAGTCCAGCTTGGTGTTCTTAAAGGCGGGCGGCATCGGCGGCGTCCAGCGCTCGAATTCGCCGTAAACTACGGCACAGGACGCATCAAGTTCAAGTAGTTTTACCTGTGTTTCTAATTTTTGGGGGTGCCATAAGTCATCATGATCCATGAAGGCGATGTACTGCCCTTGCGCCGCTAAAACACCCACGTTGCGGGCCTGAGCAATCCCTTGATTGGCCTGTGTAATAACCCGAACGCGTGGATCTGCCGCTGTGGCGATGGCAGCGGTAGCGTCCCGTGAGCCATCGTCAACCACGATTATTTCAAAGTCAGCAAATGTTTGCTCAGAAATACTAGCAATAGTTTGTGAAATAAATTTTTCGGCATTATAGGCCGGCAAAATAATTGAAACTTTTATCATTGGTTAATCTGTTGCTTGGGGCTACGTAGAAATACATACCCGGTGGGCCAGCATCGAAGTGGGCGAATGCGGCGAATGCGGTGAATCGGCAAATGTATAGTGGGTATGATTCTACGGCGGCCTCTGCCTTGGTTTTAAACCGGGAATATCTGGCGATTTACAACCCCACATTGTTAGATGAAATGGAGTTTGATTGTCTCGATCCGTCAGCAACAACCCAGTCGGTACTTGATGAATTAAAAACTACTTAAAATTTTGCCATCGCTAGCAACTAAATTTGATTAATCTTACTGAAATTTGTCATTTTCAGGGAATTCTCTTTATGCCATCACCCTGGGCGAGTACGCCGGCAACCAGTATCGGTAGTTTTTGCAAAACTTGGTCCGGTCATTGATCCTAAATCCATTCATGGGCGGCAGGGCAATGTAATGATTGAATGAACGCCCGTCATTTGCTCACCCCGTGAGACTGGCACCGAATCGGCATGGACTGCCGGAATTCCGCGAATCCAACCGGTTAGCAGAGGGTGTGCCATTGAGTTTGGGATCAACGCACGGAAAACGTAGGCGCATTTTTTTGCAGCCAATACTCCAACATCTGACAAATCCACACCATCTCCCCATAGTAGCCGGGGTGCTCAGCCAGCCTGTCCTGCAGCAGCGAATGCAGGAATTCCGGGCGCACGATGCCTCGTTTGCCCAGGCTGGCGAGTGTCTCGGTGGCTTGTTTGCGCAAACCATCATGTTTCAGCATCCAAGGTCCGAAAGGCAGGCCAAAACCGTGTTTGGGCTTGGTCAGGATTTGCGGCGGCAGAAAATCGCGAAGTGCTTCTTTGAAGAACCACCGCAGTTGCTGGCCCTTGAGTTTGAACTGCGGCGGCAAGTTGGCGGAAAAGTCCACCAGTGCGTCGTCCAACAGCGGGAAGGCGACTTCTATACCCGCCAAGCCCGTCGTGCCTATCACCTTGGGCAAATCGGTGTCGGCGAGCGTGAAGCGCCAGTCGAAACCGAGTTGGCGGTTGATCAAGGTCCCCGCATCGATGGCATTCCAAACACTGCGCTGCAAGGCCATCGGCGCGCCGGTATCTACTTGGTTCATGAAACCCGGCTCAAAGACCTCGGCCATGCCGAGTCGGTGCAGCAGATTGTATTGCTCGGTGCGATCAGGCAAGGGTGTATTGGCTTGTTCGATATAGCTGGCGGCCTTGCGAGCGAAGGGCAAGACGTGCAACCAGTGCTGCCTCAGCAGCGGTTCCAGCAAGATTTTACGCAGCGGTTCGGGTACATTTTGATAATGCGTGAATACCTGTTGCTTGGCGTATCGGGTATTACCACCAAATAGTTCGTCGCCACCATCGCCGGCCAAGAGTCGCGTGATGCCGTGAGATTGGGCGAGTTTGGCACAGTAGTAAGACGGTACCGCAGACGAATTGCCAAAAGGTTGGTCGTAATAGTGGGCAACCGCCGGTATGCCAGTGAGCAAGTCCTCTGGCGTCACGTAATACTCGTGATGCTGGACGCCGTAGTGACGGGCGGTAATGCGCGCATACTCCATTTCGTCATAGCCTGCTGCCTCGAAACCAATCGAGTACGCTTGAACCGGTGTGTCGCTGCATTTGGCCAGCATGCCCACCACGGTCGAGCTGTCTGTTCCGCCGGAGAGGAAGGCGCCCGTGCTGCCGGGGCGACTAGCTTCGCGCGCAACCGCCTCTTGCACGATGCCGCGAAAAGACTCCCCGAGTTGTTTCAAGTCACCCGTCTCAGGTTCGTCAAAATGCGCGGCCCACCATGGGGTGACTTCGACGCCTGCCGGGCTTGCCTGCAATAGGCTGCCTGGCGGAAGGCGGTTAATGCCGCGGAAAATGGTGCGCGGTGCCGGGATCGCATGAAAGTATAGGTAGTCAAAGATGGACTGCGGATCGATTTCAAGCTGTGTCGGCACGGTATCGGCGCGGCTGGCAAAGCTGACGCGTGAGCCCTCGACGCGATAGCAATAGCCGAAGGTGTTGAAGCGATCGCTCGCGAATCCGAGTTGTTGCAGCCGAGGGTCAAGCCATAGCAGGCTGAAGCGGCCGGCCAGATGGGCGAGTACTTCTGTTGGCTTGGCCAGCAAGCGGGGCAGCAGGACTGCCCACCCTTCTTGCTTGACTTGCAAGGCCAGTCGCGCATCGCGAATTCGCGGCGTGCCCGCAATCAACAAGAAGCCATCGCTGCTCGAGACGACCTGGTTGTGCTCGCCTTGCTGGCGAAGCATCAGCCCGGGTTCATTGATTTCCGAATCAGTTGAAAAATTCGGGCGGCTGTTCGATTGAAGCAGCGAGAAATCGATCTGACCTTGGATCATGGAGAAGTTGTCCGATTTGATTGGAGGCGAGAAGTAGTGAGGCTGGCATCGTTCGCCAAGGTGCTTGCCCATATAGAGGCCGCTTCTTGGAGGCCTGCAGCAGTGAAATGACAACGATCGGCGCGCAGATCATCGGTGAGTTGATAAAGCGCATTCAATTGCATTGGCTGCCTGCGGCTGGACGATGGTAGGCGAGCGCAAGTGGCTGGCGCGGGAACTGGCGACACAAAAAAAGGTGCTATCGGTATCATCGCGAGCCAAGGGAGGTGTCGAAACACCCCGCCCAACAAAGTTGGCGACGAGCCAGGCAAGAACGAGCGCCACGGCGCTCGCCGCACCAATAGCCAGCCAGGGCGAGAACCCGGCCTGTTCGATGATCCGCATGACGCCCCAGTCGATATTCTCGTGCAGCAAATAAAGCGGATAAGAGATAAAACCTAGCCACAGAATTACCGGCTTGCGCAGTAGTTTGAGGCGGTTATTGGCGGCCAACCAAACCAAGGCGCTGAAGCAGATGCATAACAAGCCTAAGCCAAAACCATCAACGTAGCCTATCCCCAATACTGCCGCTATCAAAATACCGTGATCATGGCGCCGGGTGCTACGGCCGGCAGTCGTACGATAAATGGCAATTCCACAGGCAAACCAGGGAATGTAGGGCAAGATCAAGGCCCACTGTATGCGCCGGGGCAGATCAATGCCGAACTGACGAGCCGCAATGGCATACGCCACCTTGAGCGCGATCAATGCATACATAAACCAGTGCACGCGGTGTAATTGCCGGCTCAAAAAGAGCGCGAGCGCGAGCGCGTAAAACAGCAGCTCTACCTCGCGTGTCCAATAGACGGCGTCGACATGCGGCACGCCAAAACTGCCATGGAACATCAGCATATTCAAGGCCGCGTCACTGCTGGAAACTTGCTTGCCTGGCAAACCCAGCATGCGGACCACCAAAAAGGTGATCAGCAGGGAGATCCAGTATGCAGGGTAAAGCCGACTGACCCGAGAAACGATGAAGTCGCTGGCGTGCCGGGTGCGTTCTAGCGTCAAAAAAATGACGAAGCCGCTGATGATGAAAAATAGATTGATGCCGACATAAGCCCATGGAAAACTAATTTCCAAAGGTTGGGAGTGGCCAAAAATTTGATCAAAGCGTGTCGTGTAGTGAAATAGCAGCACCAGCACCGCAGCGATGCCGCGCAGCGCATCAATCTCGGCGAGCCTACCGCCCCGATGGTTGGCTTGTTGAACGTTCACTCAGCTACTGCCCAAGCTGCCGTTGAACAAAAAAATTTGCTTCAATGAAATTGAATTTTCTAGTAATTTCAATACAAGCTCCGCAAACTCTATGCCCCCAGCCATTGGTCAGGCTGGCGGTGGCTAATTCTAAAATATATGTCACCAGCGCCAAAATTTGGCTGCGAAGATGCTTTTCAAGCAGCGAAAAGCATGGCATCAGTCATTCTAATAAAACTTACTTTATATTCGGGTTTTTGGCTTGACCAAGCAAGACATTTCGGGTTGCTTCTAGGTACCCTTTGCCATCTCTGCGGTCGGGTTCGAGGTGATTGCCTTCAGCCCACTCATTCCATGACTTGATAAATACTATTCTGTGTTCAGGGCTCTCATTTTCAATTCTGGCGACTGCTTTTTCAAGTATTTTCTGGAATAACTCCGGGGTTGATCCGTGTAAAACCATGCCTTTGGAACCACTGCGCGGCGTATTATCCCAATTTGGAATCACACAGGGGAAGCTCGTGATATTGCTTTCAGGATCGGTAATCATGCTTTCGATCACCTTCCGATAAGCATGCACGGTAGGTCTGCCGGCGATGTCCAACAATTTATCTCGAATTTTTTTTAAGGGGCTAGACCAAGGCACCCAAGCGCGGCGTTTTTGAGGCAAACGTGTAATTACAGAGGCGTCGAACCCGTGAGCATGAGGGTTCCAGTCAGGGTCACCAATGCTCGCCGTAATGTAGAGCCCGGGCAGTCCAGCCTTGACGGCCAGCTCGCGCCAAAGTGCGGTCGTTTTTTCAGGATAAATAAGATCAGTTGGACTAAAAATCACGAACAACGGTTTGCCATCGACTTTGATGTAGCGGGGGTCAGTAAACGCGGGAAGCAGGGCGTTGAAATGCTTGATGTGGTCTTCGCGACCAGGGTATGTTTGTTCGATCAACACTCGATTTGTCAGGCCATGCCATATGCCAGACCAAGTTTGGTTTGCCCAGCATAGACAGAACGGGAAATCAGGTTCCCCGGAAGCCAGTACTTCATTAAATGGGCGCTCAATGATTTGGCGGCCAGCAAACCAGTAGTGGTAGTAACAAAAACCTTCGATACCCGCGGCGCGCGCCAATTTTGCTTGCTCGGACCGTGTTTCCGCGAGCCGCAGATCATAAAAACTAAGATCAGCAGGTAAGTGGGGCTGATAGTGACCTCTAAAGAGTGGCCTGGCCTTGGCTACATTGGTCCACTCGGTGAAACCTGGCCCCCACCACTCACTGTTTTCGGCGATGGGGTGATATTGAGGGAGATACAGGGCAATGGCTCTGGCGCGGGGTGACGGTGTGGGCTGCTCGATCATGCGTATTTGATATGTTTTGTAATGTTAGTTGCAAACTAAATAAGCTTCGTATAGCGTAATACATGCATGACTTCTGCTTTCAACGGATGCTTGGCAATGAATATGCCTGCCAGCCATGCTATGCCACACAAAACGCTGCTCATGAGCAGACGTGGGGCTAGGTGCCATTCTTCGGTTACCGTCGCCAATAAATATGCCGTGCAAGCTACCGCCACAGCCGTTTGCGCGCTTGGCCACAGCGCCCCCACGAACTCCCGGTGAGTGAAATTCAGGTTCCGTTGCAGCGTGCGGTACGCGTAGCCCAGCACGAACGGGGGCGTGAAAATCATCGCCAAGGCTAGGTTACTGGACTTCAGACCCCAAGCGAGTATTGCAAGGCCAAATAGTAGACAGACCAAGTGCAGAATTTCACCCCAGAGGACGGGCTTTGGGCGCCCAAGCGCAAACATCGGCTGGGACCAAAGCCATAACGGACTGCTAAGTGCGGTCAAGAGGCACATCAGTTGCAGCATTGGGGCTGCCGCATCCCACTGTGGCCCAAACATAAAATGCAGTATATCGAGCGGGAATATGGCGGCGAATGCACAGGCGGGCCACATGAATCCGGTCAGTAAGGCTGCCGTTCTTAAGTAAATGGGGGCGAGCAGCTCGCCTTTTCGATGAGATTCAGAGAGGACCGGCAGAGTGACTTGATGGGCCACTCCGAGCAGCAAAGCTCCAATATGGTCGGTTACTGACTTCGCCTTGTTGAAGAACGCGACAGCCTCAAGCCCGGCAAACCGTCCGCCTATGATCTCGATCACGCCTCGGTTGAGCTGGGTGATCATGGCGCTGGCGGTCGCGCTGACGCCGAAACTGAAGATGTCTTTGAGGTTACGAAACTGAATCGACCAAGGATGCTGTTTGGGTCGGTAGAAACCTGCGCATAGCGTTGTAGCGATGGTGCTAAATAACGTTCCGAAGGCAAGACTAAGTGCCCCATACCCCCGCCAAGCGCATGCGCAGGATACGACAAGGCCTGTGATGGAGCTGGCGTGATCGATTATCGCGCGCTCTCTAAAACGCATGTCGCGCCGAAGAATGGCCAAGGTATTAGCGCCGAATGGCACAATGAAAAAGTTCACCCCAAGAATGAACAGAACATAAGTAATCTGTTCGGTCTGGTAGAACCACCCCGCTAGCGGTGCGAGCGCCATGACAAGAAGCCCCAGCGCTGTAGCTGATAGCACCGTGAGTCCGAGCGCTTTGCCCAATGACTCTTTGTCAATGGTCTGGCATTGCACGAGATAGGTACTGGTACCGAAGTCCCGAAACTGATGTGCTAGACCAACAAAGACGGCCGCGATGGCGTATGCGCCAAGATCCGTCGGTGTCAGTATTCGCGCAATGATCATCGACGATACGATGCCGATAAGCGTCAAACTGTTGGCAGAAAGTGCGCTGATGAAAATCGATTTTCTAAGTGACATGGTTCAGCGGACTGTAGGGGTTTTCAAAATACGAGCAACGTGTCCGCTGATGCTTTCGACGGCGTTCTGCCTGCCATATTGTTTTTTATAGCATGCTCTGGCAGCGCGGCCGATTCTGAGCGCAGCAGCGTGGTCGCTGAGCAGGCGGCAGGCTCGGCTGGCGATCTGTTCGGCAGACTCCGCCAAAACAATCTCCTCTTCGGGTTTAAAAACCAGCCCTTCAGCTCCGATTCCAGTGCTGATCGTCGGCAGGCCATAACCTGCTGCTTCGATGATCTTGACACGCGTGCCTGCACCAAATCGCAGTGGTGCTAGCACGACGGTGACATCGTTATAAAAGCTGCCAACATCCGGGACGAAATCCAATACCGTGAGCCCTGGCGTGCCGGCGTAGTGGGCGAGGGCGACACCTGATCCTGCCCCGGCAATTTTCAGGTTGGCATCAGGGTGGACTTTGCGTATGCGGGGCCAAATATCCTCGATCAGCCAGGTGGCCGCATCAAGGTTGGGCGGGTGAGCGAAAGATCCGATGAATCCGAAAGTATTTCCTGCGGTGGCTCTTATCGGCAAGTCGGCGGGGGCCGCGACTGCATTGGGGACTGCGGAAACGCACGATGAACCGGAAATTCGTTGCAGCAGATTGGCATCTTCCTGAGAACACACGAAGGTGTGTCGACTGGCTCTTACTGCTGCGCGCTCTCGCAGCATCAATGCAGGTGTTTGCAATAATCTCAAACGTTCACTTTGCCATCGAGGCGCGAACAACAAACCGCGGATGAGGGCCTTGTGTTCGATATCGTCCATGTCGAACAGGATGGGCGGTAATGTGTCTTTGTTCAGCTTCAGTAAAGGCGTGAAGACAGGCAGGCGATGGGCGAAAACCAAAGCAGGCGCGCTGCGCAATGCCATGCGTACCGCCTCAATACAAGGCTCAGAGGCCATATTCAGGTAGTTCTCCTGACTATCGACCCAAAGCGCAGGTTTGAGATAGCGCTGAATGAATGACCAAGCGGGCGGGTTCGGACGGCGTGCCACGGCGGTGACCGTGATTCGTGCCGACCGACCTATTTGGTACTGTGCTGCGTGGCGTGCGGCGAGCGCGGGCATCCCTTCACTGAAAGGCGCAAACGCCATAATTTCGATGGCATCGACATGCGCGCACAAAGCATCGAGAAATAGCGAAAAGCGCTGAAAAATGCCATGTGTAGCCGTTTCAGGCTCATCACTCCAACAGCGAGTTAGAACTAAGGCCTTTTTCACAGCTTTAACCCCAACCGCCGAAATCCATTTGCGAGCCCGTGCTTGATGGCCGTCAACCATGCCGGCGCCAGTTTGGGCCAACTTGCGTGCCGGCCTAGCCAGATCTGATCAAAATGGTCGCGAATCCGGTAGTTTGCCGCCGGCGAAGGGTTGAAGCGTTCTTCAAACGCTTGGCCCGGGTATGCGGTGATCGTTGCGTAGGCCGCGATAAAGTGTTGCGCCATTTTTGACGGTGACCAATGCGCTTGCATCCACAGGCGCGATTCGGCACCGAGCGCTCGCGCAAGTTCGGGTTGGCGAGCAAAGTGCTCCAGTACAGTTTGCAAATTCTCCAGCCGTACATCTAGGGCAGGAAAGTCACTGCGTTTCAATAACTCCGCAAGCATGGTTTGAATTCTGCCGTCGAGGTGAGTCAAGGTCGCGCAGCCTTGGCTCAACGATTCGAGCGTATTCAAATGGTAGCTACCGGTCACTAAATCATCAATAAATACATCACAGTTGGCCTTGCGGGCGATGCATTCGAGGTGCGGGACCTGAGTGATCAAGTCAAGCTCCAGCGGTATTCCCATTTTTTGCAAGGATGCTTGTGTGCGTTTCAGCGTCTTAATTGTTTCCGGATAGCCTTTGGTATCCCAGCGAGAAATACGCGCTGAGCGGAAATTGCTGGGCGCATAGCCGACTCGCAGGGGTTTGCCGGTACGGTCAGGCGAGGCCGGTGCGCGGGCAACGATATTGGGTACGATGCACGCGCGAGAAAAGAATCTCTCTGGATACTGCGCAATCACAAGTTTGGGTATAGGACAGTTCAGTACTTCCTGTTCTGTCTTTCCCATATAGCGGGAAATTAATGCCGGCGTGGAGTGGAGATGCCTCACCAGCGGCTTGCCTTGCACCCATAGTTGCCTGAAATCTAAGGGCGCAAAATCATTGCAATCCAGGTCAATATAGTTATGCAGATGAATCAGGTCCGCCGCCTCGGCAAATGCCAAGATTTCGTCAAGATGATGGTCCCAGCGCCAGTCAAGTTGGAAGCTCAAGCCGGCATAGTTTTCCGGTTTGAGAACGGCCCAACGAGCATCCACCCCTTGCTCACGCAGCGCGGCGCAGATTTGCCCCGGCGCACCAACCAAGGGGGTATGGGAAAGATGCAGGACTTTCATAGAGGCCCCCCCTGAATTGCCTCAAGGCGATCAAGGCGCTTGAGGCGCTTGAGGCAGGCGAGGCTTCTGGCGCTAGCGCCCGCCAGTTGCTGCAGCGCATTCACAGCTTTTGACGCCCGCCTTTGGTCGGCCTGAGTTTGGCTCAGCCATTCATCCTGCAAGCCGGTTGATGACTGTTGGACGCTCAGCAGGCCGTCCCTGTCTGCCATGCTGAAAACGGGGTAGCTGGGAAAGGTCTTGTCCCAGTTCGGCCGCACGGTAACGGGCTTGCCGAACGCGAGGGGCTCCAGCACATTGTGGTCACGGCCGACATGGGCAACCGTGGCGCGGGCGTAAAAATCGCGCAGCTCACCCATGGTATCGAGCACCAACACCGCCAGGTCATCGGCGATAGCAGCGTCACTGTCGTTGCTACGGCATCGGTAGCTGAGTTGGCGAGCCTCCAGGTTGGTGTGGAGTGCGCGCATGACGGCCTGATTTTCTGGGTGGCGGGGCGCAAGTACGAGCAGCGCATTGGGTTGCTGCTTGCGCAGGCCTTCAAAGGCATCCATCACGAGCTCGCGTTCGTCGTCGTCGGTGACGCAACCGGCGACGACGATGGGGCGGTCAGACGCTTCCAGCGAACGCAGGATGGTTGGGCTGCTCGTGTCTTGCCAGCGGCGAACCGACGTCTGCAAAGCATCGAACTTGATATTGCCCGTGACGTGGACTCGCTGCGTGTCTGCGCCAAGGGCAATCAGTTGCTGGGCGACCTGGTCGGTCTGTACACACAGGACATCGAAGATTTGTAGGTAGCTCGCGCCGAGTAGCTGGCGTTCTATTTTGTCCATGCGGCAGCTGGGGGGGTATCCGTACAGCCAGCCGTTGACCAGCGCCACGACCGCACCGGCCTGGTGCGCTTGATAAGGGTAGCCGAACGGCAGGCGGCAGGGCGCGTCGTTGGGCAGGCTGGGAATCTCGGCCACGATGAAGAGTTGCGGCGGACGTTGCGCCGCGAGTTGAGCGGCCGGCGCGCCGCTGGTGCCGATTTCAATGACTTCAGCCAAAGGGTACTGAGCCAGAAAAGCGTCACGGTAGATGCGGCGGTCGGTCAGCAGTACCAGTTGCAGATG
This sequence comes from Roseateles sp., assembly GCF_031397715.1. Taxonomy (GTDB): domain Bacteria; phylum Pseudomonadota; class Gammaproteobacteria; order Burkholderiales; family Burkholderiaceae_C; genus Paucibacter_A. The sequence goes on along the minus strand of NZ_JANNMI010000244.1, from coordinate 20,989 downwards.
CCCATGAAGATCGACCAATTGCCGCAGAAAGGGGGCAATGGCGTTGAGCTCGCCAATTGTGGACGCGAAGACCCACAGCGCAGGTTTCACCGTGGAGTCCGGCGGCAGGTTTGGCGCGGCAGCCGGACCGCTTGTCAGCCGCTCTAAATAGCTGAACAGTCGCCACTTGAACTGGATGGCCGATTTGGGGGCGAGCGAAGTTGGCTGATTGCTCACGAATTTATCTTGCATCCAGTTGGAGTTACTGTGTGGGTGCGCCGGGAAACAGTTTGGTCGAGTAACTGGGCCAACACTTTTGTTTGGCCCTGCCTGCTGTACTCATGAAGCCAGCTTGGAAGATCAAGCGGGCCCCCATTTTCGCGGGTATCTTGATGGCTGAGCGACGTGATCAAACGAATCAATGCGTTGGATATATCTGATGCTGACTCAAGCGCAGCCAAATAAGAATTTTTGCTAGCTCGGCATAAGTTGGCGGTTTCGCCGACTTCATTCGTCAACGCTAGGACGGGGCGCCCACAGCGTAGATACTCGTAGGCTTTGGCAGGAATTTGATCGTTACAAGTATCCGATTGAAGAAGCAACAGGGCCTCGGCAGCTTGCATTTCAGCCAGTGCGGCGCGGTAGGGGACCGGCGGGAGTACTTCAATTTGATCGGAAACGCCATATTCCCTTGCTCTGGCGAGTACGAACGCGTCGTGCTCGCAGGCTCTGAATCTCAGCAACAGACGCTGAACATCGGGATGGCCTTGCTGGCGCAAACTGCGCAACGCCGCAAATAGCGCGGCGGGATCCCGCCATTCGGGATAAACAATGCCGCTATGCAATAGCAACCAACGCCCTGCAGGCCAATCCCGCTTGCCGGCAGCGGTGCCCGCAAAGGCTTGCTCGTCGAATCCGTTGGCAATGATGTGCAGTTCTTGGCTGCGCTCCGGATAACGCTGCGCATAAAGGCGGCTTGCACCGTGAGTCGTGAAGCAAAGGCTGCTTGCACGCTCGAAACACTTTGATTCAATTTTTCTGAAACTTTCCCAAGTGCGGGTATCCGCGGGATAGCCCGTGTGCGCCATTGGGTCACGGAAATCGGCGATCCATGGCAAACCACTGAATCGTTGCAACGTGGCGCCAATTTGATGTGCCGTGGCGATGGGATAGGTCGACCAAATCGCAGACGGCTTGTAGCGCCGAATCATTCGCAGCCCTTCAATGACCGCTCCCCAGTGCCAACTTTGCCAACGATCCGGCAAGGCCAAGGACTGCGGATAGCGCCCAGCAATGGCAAAGTGTTTGGCGGTATCAAAAGCGCAAGCACGCTGAACAATCAACTCCGTCGGGAGCTTCCAATCAGTTTGTGTGTCGGTATCTGGATAGGCTCTGGGATGCGCAGTCAAAATCAAGGGGGTCCAGCCGAATTCGGGCAAATGACGCGTAAACCCCAGCGTTCGCTGAATTCCACTGCTGCCGCGCAAGGGCGGAAAGTGAAAAGCGATCATGAGGATTTTGCGCGGCATGGGTGCGGTTGGTTTTGAGTCAATGCAACTCGGTGGCAACTGGCGTTGAATTGACGGCCGGCTCTGACACCGATGTTTGAACCGCAGTCGCCTGCGCGATCTTTGCCTTGGCTTGCCGGCGCGTCAGCCACGCTTGCAGCCAAGCCCAGCGGTACACGGTGAGGTGGTAGAGCGTACGCGTTTCTTGTGTCAGTTTGGTATGCCAATCCATGACCTTGCCATAGTACTCAATACGCTGAACATGACCTTCTCCGAAAAAGGCCTGGAGTTCTTCTTCGCGAAGTAAAAATGCGGGTGACAGTGTCTTAATTGATTCGTCATATGCCGTTTTGAGCACAATCAGCTGGCCAGCGCGGAGTAGCCCCAAGTTGATGGCAACGGTGCGATCATTGAGTAAATACTCGTAGACCAAGGCTTCGCCCCGCTTGCCCGCCAGCTCAAATAAACTGAGATAGAAGCGCCCTTGGGCATTGTTGGGGTGAATAGCGGTGCCGCGGTCGGCTTTCCAACCGGCGCTTTCCAGTGCACCGTAGCGCGCCAAAACTTGCGCCATCGCGGCGGCATCGGTTAGCTTATTCATGGTTGCAACGACACCATCAGCGGTCAGTTTGTTGCGTTGCTTGCGTAAATTTTGGCGCAGATTTTTCCCACGCGCAGCCCAGTATTCTTCGAAGCTACCTTTGATATCGATCGATGCGGTCGAAATGTAGTCGTCGATGCGGTAGTCGCTACTCTGGCGAGCATCGGAATGCGGCTCAGTAATTGATCGCGGGGTATACAAGGGATCGATCTGTGTCACGGAAACGGCTAGGCAAAAACCAAGCGGGCCACGCATCAACGAGTGAACCAAATCGTACAAATCAACCTGGGCCGCGCCTACCCATGCCCCCAACGGCAGCTGGGAGGGCTGAAAGGTTGCCCATTGCAGTCGACCGATTTTACTTAGAATAAAAATGGCAACGATCTGCTCGCGTAGATATCCCGTTAATACGATTTCACGGCCGTTGCCAAAATTACTGAGTGCGGCTGAAATGGCTGACGCATCCAGGAACGGAAGACTGCCGCGCTGGCAATTGAGTTGATCCCAAGCGGCCTGCAACACAGCATCGGTGTGAAAGTGTGTGGCTGAGGATTTATTCCAGGTAAACGTGGGGCGGGTCATGTGGAATGGACTGAGCTATCGTTGGGTTGCTGGTGCGCTTCAATCAGCGCCGGCTGGGCAGCGCTGTCTACTAGATAATTAATTTAACACTTGTTGAATTGCTGCGGCCGTTTTTCTTATATCAAGTTCTCGTAAATCTTGATGGCATAGTAATTGAAGAACATGGCTACTCCATTGCTGCCCGGCGTCGCCGGTGATAACGGGCGTGCCCGGCCAAATTCTGTCCCATCTAAATACGGGATATCCGTGCAAGCGCAATTCATGATAGACACGATCCGCATCGTCGACCCAAAGAGGAAAGACATAAGGTGCAATGCTTTGATCAGATAATGTATTGCTATCTGGCATCAGCGGCCGGCAGCCAGTTTGATCTTGCAGCAGCAGTGCGTACAATAAAAAATTTTCACGGCGGCGCTGAATTATGTTGTGGCGGGTTATTTTTCTTGTTAACCATAATGAGATGCCAAGCGGTGCGAAGTTGATGCGTGCCATATCGCAGGCAGGCATGAAATCCTCACCTTCAGACCTATCTTTTGGATTGGGAGTTTGCGCATTTTTTTTGCCCCGCAGAATTCGCTTGATGGTCTGCTTGATATTAAGGATGGCGTTTCCAACCGTATTCAAGCCGGCCAGCCGCTCGTGCAAAATTGCCATTTCAACGATGTCAAGAAACCCCTTTGTATGAGCTTTCGCACCCTGCTTTTGCAAATTTAATGGGGCCATGGGCCGTTGACCGGATGCGAGCAGGCCGGCTTCCGGGACCGGTAGAAATTTGGACAAACTGGCCGTGGCAAAGTCCCCCCAGGCACCGACATTGCGCTCGCCCGCCCGGCCGAAAAGTGTATGGGCGCAGTCCTCTATCAGCGCAATACCGTGTTCATCACACCAGTTCCTGACCTCAGCCAGTGAGTGTGGAATGCCGAAATAGTGAGGCACCAGCATGGCCCCGGCGAGCCGTGCTTGTTCGGGTGTGATGCTCGCTAGACTGGGCAGGCCATTGGCTGCAATGCCGTAGTAGCTAGGTTGATGGCCGGCCAACAGTACCGGCGCAACCATGGTTGGGCAATGGTAGGTCGGGAGTAATACCAAGCGACCTGAAGCCAGCTGTAGTTGGCGCAGCGCGTGGTAAATCGCCGCCCGGCCACTGGTGGTGTATGTTTTGTAAGGCAGTAACTCGACACTCGGAAAGGAATTCAGTGCCGATTTTTCAGTGTGGTTGGGGCGTTTGAAACAACCCCATCCCAATACCGGGCCTCTGGGCATCGGCGGCTGCATTGAAGGCTCATCAATGCTGAGTCCAAATCGGGGACTCTCTGCGACTCGCTCTTTTGGCTGTGCGGACGAGGGGGTCAAAAAGTCACCCTCATTTCGAGTTGCTGCTGGCGGCGGAGGCCGCGGCTTCAACGGCTGTCGCGGCGTCAGCGATGGCACTAAGATCGACTGGATCTCGCCACTTCCCCACGGCGCGCAATCGCTCGCGCAGGCCGATGGATGGGTGACCTAATTCGAGTGCCAGATGGGCTTGTTCGAGTGCATCGTCATGGTCACCCAGATCCGCATAAATCATGCCGAGGTTGAAATGTGTGAAGGGATTATCTTCGGCCATTTCTTTAACTATATTGAGCTGGACTCGCGCTTCCGCTTTGCGTTGCCGATTGTTTAGATAGGTCGCAAAAATCATCCGGGCGACGCTGTCGTCGGGCTGAAATCGAACCGCTCGCTCCAACCAACATTCGACCGTGTGCGGCATGCCTATCGGTTTGTCTGTTTTCTCTTTCTCACCTAATCTGATGACGGCGACCAGGGCTTCCGGATAATTTGGGATCGCCCGCAATGTGTAGGCAATATCAGGGCCGGCGGTCGCGGCTGTTTTGCCGGCCCGCAAGGACTTCACAATCGGCGTAAAGTGCGCGCCGGTAACGATATCTCCGGCACCCTGGTATTTCCGGTAATCAAACGGCCCATAGCCGTTCGACAGCTCGCCGCACAGCGTCGGACTAGATTGTGCATGGGCGGCGCCGACGCCGAAGGCCATCATCAAGAAATATAATATATTTTTACTATTAAATATTTTCATGGCTATGACGATGGGGTTATCGGTGGTGGTTGACGGCGTCAATGGTCGCATCAATCATCAGGTTTTTGATATTCGCATCCGAGAAGGTGTGGTCTGCCTGTTTGAATTCTAGATGCGTCATATGGTCGGCTTTGACCAAAGCGCGCCAAGCGGGTGACTGCTGACCGAAGTCAATAAATTCCTTGGCGGTGTAATCATTGCCACTCAAGAATATTTGGAGCTTGCGCTTTGTGTTTGAGCCTGCGCTGGTCATGCGGTCCTGAAAGGTCCGTGAACTCGTGCGGCTCGGTGACGTAGATTTCGACGCCTGCCTGAGGTTCGAGCCGAAGCCCTGCAGTGCAGCGATGGATAAACTGCCGCTAAATAGCTTTTTCCAAAATTCAGGCTGCCTAACTCTTTGTAAATAGTAGTGTTTGACTCGCGTACGAGCCAAACTCTCGGACGAGCGTACCCAGGGGTTGACCAGCACACAAGCACAAACTCGGTCGTCTTCGGTGTCGTCGCAATAAAGCAAGCTGGCCGAGGCCCCATCGCACAGGCCCCAAAGCACCACGCGTTTCAAATGCGTTTGTGTGGCCAATAGCGCATCAATGGCTGAGTTTATATCTGGCGTGACGGCCAGAAAATCGCGCAGGTTCCCAGCGCTGTCGCCCATGCCCCGGTAATCGAAACGCAATGCGGTGTGCCCGGCCTGCGCTAACGAACGTGCCAAGCGCACGAAAAGCCTGTGGCTACCAACCCGGTACTGCGGGCCTCCAACAACGATGATGACACCGATATCACCGCGTGATTGATTCACAACCGGCGCCGACACAATCCCGATCAAGTCGGCACCTTGGCACTGAAAATTCAGCACAGTTTCTTTGCAATTCAAAGTCACGGCGACACCGCTCGGTTTGCCAGCGCGGTGGAACTATGGGTTAGAAAAGCTGCACATGTGGCTTCGAGCAAGGCCGGTGCATCTTCAATTTCCTGGGTCTGCCAAAAGTTCGGTCCTTCAACGAATTGATGCCGCGACGAATAGGCCGCCAATTGCCACTTCGTCAGGCATTGTTGGGTGACCGGGGTTACGTCAATATCTGTGCGGCGGCTGAGTTCCAGCCATTCCAGGCGAACCGGGCCATGTTGACGAGCGATGGGTTCAGGGGCTGCCAGGCTGGCTTTCTCCAGCCCGTTGGCCAAGGCAGGCGACACAGCGTAGCCGGCAACCTCGACCGGTTGGCCCGCGGCCAAGGCCTGCCTCATCGCCTCCATCAGGCCCTTGGCATTGCCGCTCAGCATGTCGGCCGCCAATTTGATACGCAAAAACTGCTGCAGGACTGGCTTGCCCGACGTGGTCGGTTGCCAGAAACAAAAATTCACCGCTTCGGTCAATTTCGCCGCGGCTTGCGCCGCAATCAAACAGCCGCAGCGCAAGCCCCATAGCCATAGGGGCGCCGCGGCATGGCGTGCATCGCGCTCACTCAACCAAGCGACTGCCTGCAGCACATCATTGACCCAGTCGTCCCAGCTGGCGTCACCGAAGTCGCCCGAGCTGTCGCCGCAGCCGTGCAGGTCAATCTGCAAGACGCTGAAGCCGGCGGCGGCAAGCGCGCGGGACTGCAGCGCGGCCATGCGGCGGGACTTGTTCATCTCTTCCGCAAATGGGTGGACATAAACCACCCGGCCGCGCAGCTGATCGCCTTGTGCGGCGTGAAACACGCAAAAGCGCTCGCCGGTGGACGGCGCCGTCGCTGGCAGAAAGAAGGCTTGTGGTGGCGCTTGGGTCACGATGGGCTGCTGACGATCGATTGACGGAGCGGGGAAGCGTCGACGTTCAAGCGGCCAGTTTGGCCGCAACAAAGTCCGTCAGCGACCCCACGGTGGCAAAGGTTTCGCCGTCGATTTCATCGTCGTCGACGGTGATGCCCAGTTGGTCTTCCAGGCTGGTGATCAGGCTGACCACCGCCATCGAGTCGAGTTCCGGGATGGCACCGAGTAAATGGGTGCCACGATCAAAGCTCGCGCCGCGCCCGCCCAGGCTCAAAACCTGATCCAAAATTTGTAGTATTTGTAATTGCGTAGTCATATTGCTCGAAATCCAGGTGTCAGGCGTGCGCATCAAAGCGCTACTACCCCATGTAAAGTTTCGGCATCTTATCCGCTGAGCTTAGGCCCGCGTGTGCAGTATTGCCGCGCCAAGCCGGTGCAATCTCAGGCGCCTTCACCGCGGCCGCGGTGGCAAGCGCGGCGATTCGGTGTGCGATACTTTTTGCACAATATTGGCTCACTATTTATTTCATCTCAATGCCCGAATCGATTCGCTTGAATGAACTGTTGTCCGGTGCGGCAGAACGCTGCGCCGATGCGCCCGCGCTGGTGTATGGCGCAAAGCAGCAAAGCTATGCGGCGCTGAGCGCTGAGGTCGACGCTTTTGCGGCCGGTTTGATGGCGCTGGGCTTGCAGCGCGGCGAGCGGGTCGGCATTTACCTGGAAAAGCGCTTTGAGACGGTGATCGCCAGCTTTGGCGCACCGGCGGCTGGCGCGGTGTTCGTGCCGCTGAACCCCTTGCTGAAGGCCGAGCAGGTCGGCTTCATCATGCAGGACTGCGATGTGCGCGTGCTGCTGACCTCGCCCGAGCGCTATGCCTTGCTGGGCGACACCTTGCAGGCCTGCCCCGCGCTGCGCCATGTGGTGCTGACCGACGGTGCGCACAAGCCGGAAGCAGGGCGGGGCCACGGCATGCACACCTGGAGCGAGCTGCTGGCCGCGCCGGCCCGCGCCGGCCACCGTGTCATCGACACCGATATGGCCGCCATCCTCTACACCTCGGGCTCCACGGGCAAGCCCAAGGGCGTGGTTCTATCGCATCGCAATATGGTGGCCGGCGCCAAGAGCGTGGCTTCCTACCTGGAGAACAAGCCCTCAGACACCTTGCTGGCCGCCTTGCCCCTGTCGTTTGACGCGGGTTTCAGCCAGCGGACCACCGCTTTTCACAGCGGCGCACGTGTGGTGCTGCTGAACTACCTGATGCCGCGTGACGTCTTGAAAGCGATGGAACGCGAAAAGGTCACCGGTCTGACCGCCGTGCCGCCCCTCTATATCCAGTTGGCGCAACTGGAATGGCCCGCCGCCATCAATGAGAACCTGCGCTACTTTGCCAATACCGGCGGGCGCATGCCGCGCGAGACGCTGGACCAATTGCGAGCGCGTGTACCGGCGGCCAAGCCATTTTTGATGTACGGCCTGACCGAGGCTTTCCGCTCGACCTATTTGCCGCCAGAAGAAGTGGATCGCCGGCCCGACTCGATCGGCAAGGCCATCCCCAATGCCGAAATCCTGGTGCTGCGCGACGACGGCAGCCCTTGTGAGGTGGATGAGCCGGGCGAACTGGTGCACCGCGGTGCGCTGGTTGGCATGGGTTATTGGAATGACGCCGAAAAGACGGCCGAGCGCTACAAGCTGCTGCCGCCCGGCTCGCCCGGCCGCCAAGCCGGTTTGCAACTGCCGGAGTACGCGGTGTTTTCCGGTGACTCCGTGCGCCAGGATGCCGAAGGCTTTTTGTACTTCATCGGGCGGCGCGACGAGATGATGAAGACCTCGGGCTACCGGGTCAGCCCGACCGAGGTCGAAGAAATCCTCTACGCCACCAAGCTGGTCGGCGAATGTGTCGCCTTTGGCGTTGATCACGCCACCTTGGGCCAAGCCATCCAGGTCATCGCCACGGCGCCCGGCGGCGCGGGCGAGTTGGATCTGGCCGCGCTGCAAGCGGCTTGCCGTCAGCATATGCCGGCCTATATGGTGCCGGCGGGCATTGAGGCGCAGGCCGGGCCGCTGCCGCGCAACCCGAATGGCAAGATTGACCGCAAGTTGCTGTCTACGGCCTGGCTTGAGCGCAGCTTAGCTTGAATCATCCCAAGAAAATCCCCCATTTATGACCGATTCAGTTGCAGTGAAGCGCGCCCCCATCCACACGCCAATGTCGCAGTTCGAGCTGCTGGACGGTGAATTGATGGTCGGCGGCCAAAAGCTATCGGTGCTGGCCGAGCGCGTCGGTCAAACGCCGTTCTTCGCCTATGACCGCGGCCTGCTGCGAGCGCGCGTGGCGCAGCTACGCCAAGCCTTGCCGGCCCAAGTGAAGTTGCATTTTGCGATGAAGGCCAACCCGATGCCGGCCGTGGTGGGCCTGATGGCGGGCCTGGTGGACGGCATCGATGTGGCCTCGGCGGGTGAGTTGAAGGTGGCCTTGGACGCCGGCGCCGACCCGGCTGAGATCAGTTTCGCCGGGCCCGGCAAGCGCGACATCGAGTTGCGCCAGGCGGTAGCGGCCGGCGTGCTGATCAATGTGGAGTCCAGCCGCGAGTTGCCGGTGCTGGCCGAGGCTTCGGCTCGCTTGGGCCTGCCCGCGCGCGTGGCCATACGCGTCAACCCCGACTTTGAGCTGAAGGGCTCGGGCATGAAGATGGGCGGAGGGCCCAAGCAGTTCGGCATCGATACCGAGCAAATGCCCGCCTTGCTGGCCGAAGTCGGCCGGCTCGGCCTGGCGTTTGAGGGTTTCCATTTGTTTGCCGGCTCGCAGAACCTGCGGCCCGAGTCGATTTGTGAGGCGCAGCAGAAATCCTATGAATTGGCGCTGCGTTTGGCGGCGTTGGCGCCGTCGCCGCCCAAGTTCTTGAACCTGGGCGGCGGCTTCGGTATTCCGTACTTCCCTGGCGAGCAGCCGCTGGATCTGGCGCCGATCTCGGCCAATCTGCAGGCCTTGGTGGCGCGCGCCGCCACCGAGTTGCCCGCAGCTTCCTTGGTCATCGAGCTGGGGCGCTACTTGGTCGGTGAGGCGGGCATTTATGTGACCCGCATCGTCGACCGCAAAACCTCGCGTGGCCAGGTCTATTTGGTCACCGATGGTGGTCTCAACCACCACCTGGCGGCGTCGGGGAACTTTGGCCAGGTGATCCGCAAAAACTACCCGGTCACGATTGGTAACAGGGCCGGCAGCCTGGAGCGGGAATCGGTTTCGGTGGTCGGGCCGCTGTGCACGCCGCTTGATTTGTTGGCCGACCGGATGGAATTACCGACGGCCGAAATTGGCGACCTAGCCGTCGTGTTTCAATCCGGCGCCTATGGGCGCAGCGCCAGCCCTGAGGGCTTTCTAGGGCACCCTGCCAGCGTTGAGGTGTTGGTCTAGCTCGGGCAAACAGAGTGCAGTTGCGCGCTGTCGCGCTCAGCTTAGTCTTCGCGTGAAATTGGCAATCGGACTATTGGCCGCTGCGGCATTGCAACGAGATCGCCGACCGCAGTTGCCCGCTGAATCGGTGTTGTGTTGTGTATCAGCTCCGAAACTCACTGCCTCTTCACGCTAGTCGTTCGATACCGGTTCAAAAAAGAACAGCTGCACCAGACGGGCATCGCTCGGCAGCTGACCAAACAGCTGGCTGATGGCGTGAAAATAGTCGCTTCGGTAAAGAATTAAACGGTTGAAACGCATGGGTACTTCGAGCAACATTTCCCATTCATGGCGCGCATGGGTCAGTCGATCGAAGTCTTGACCTTCACCTTTCGCGCTGCTGCACATGCGAATGAATTCTGCATAACTGCCAAATCGGCTGGCGGCGGCTTGCCCCGTACTTGGCACTCGGCTCCAGCCCGTTTCTCGATGCCGCCAAAAACTGGTCCCACCTTGGCAATGCTCGGGTAGGCTGAGGTACAGAACACCTGCATAGGCGGGACGCGATTGGTCTTGGTCGGCATGGATATCGCAGCGGGCTTTTGAGTTCGCGGGGCTGAGCCGGAATGCTCCGTGGCTTGGCCAGCTCCATTTGATGCTGCGCCCCATGGCATTGGCGATACGCTGCTGCGTGGCTTGATCAGTGAAACCGCCGGCCGTTTGGATACCCGGAAAGTTACCGGCGACATGCTGGCTGGCCGGCGTGAAGTTCTGCGACAAAGCGAAGGTGCGCCAAGCCATGGGGTCCGGCAAGAAATCGTCGAGGACTATCAACTCACGCTCGGCAATCAATTGGGCCGCATCAAAGCCGCTTGGCGTTTGGCATCGGCCTGAACAGCACTGAAAGTTGGCTTCAGACAAGATCGGGTGGGTGCTGCCTTGCCCCTCTGGCAAGGCTTGCTCGGCGTTCGCAAAGCCCATCACGCCGTCGCCGCGCAAGCGAGCATCTAAGGCCATTGCGCGTCGCTGGTGTTGCATCGCTTGGGGCAAACGATCAAGCAAGTAGAGCTGCCGCGCAGCGCCCCAGTGGGCCAAGGCACGCGTCGGTTGTGCTGCCGCAGCCGCCATGAAGCCAGCCGCAGCTTGGGCCACTTCGCCCAAGCCCTCTAGCGTGGCTGCGCGCTGATAGAGCGCGGGTCCGTGCGCAGGATTGCAGCGCAACGCAGCGTCGAAGGAGGCCAAAGCTTCATGGACCCGAGAGTCCAGTATTTGCACTTGGGCAAGTTGGCAATGAATATCCGCGAGCAATGTGGCGAGTTGCACGTGGGCAAGAGCCTGATTCGGGCCTTGCGCCTCAGCCCGATTCAATGCTTGCCGCAGACGCTGTTCGGCTAAAGCCGGCTGCCCCAACTCGATCAAAGCCAAGGCGCACAGTCGCAGGGCTTCAATGTGTTGAGGCGCCAGGTTCAGCGCCTGTTCATACTGACTCAACGCCGCCAACGCTTGGTGCTGGGCTTGATATTGCCTGCCATGCAGCAGCAGGGTAGCAAACACTGTTGACGGCGCTGGCGACCATGCACCTGGCCCGGCTGCTCGGCGTCGTTTGGCCTCGCCCATGCGTTTGTCCTTTAACTTGGCTATGACGCCTCCGTTGACCACGCCGCAAGTCAAGCGGGCCGCGCTGTTTGGCGCGGCCCGCATCACAAATCAGCCGACGACTTCAGGCGGTTTTGCGACGACGCATGGCGCAGGGCGCGAAGGCGGCAAACAAGCCCAGGCCGACAAGCGCATAGGAGCTAGGTTCGGGGACTGTGCACGCATTCGTGCCTCCTGCCGGGCTGTTGACGGCAACACACGCCCCGCCATAGTCCACCCCTGTGAGGTCGGCTGCATCGCGTCCCACAATAACTCTTTCATTGGAACCATTGCCAAACCCAATTTGAGACACTCCGGCATTGAGTGCCTCAAAAGTAAGCGTCACGAGGGTGAAATCACCATCAGCTTGTAGGGCAGCCAAGGCGTCATCGATCAGTGTCTGACTTAGGCTCGGGTCAATGGGCACCGAAAGGGCAAACAGATCAAAACTATTCCCAGCCACGCTTGACAGGTCCTCCCACAGCCCACCCAAGCCAGTGCCAAGCGTCCACGATACCCCCTTCAAAACAGTCGAGTCGAAGTAAATATTGAAGTCAAAGACCGACACAATCTCCGTTGCACTCAGCCCGCTGATATTGACATCTATCGAAAAGTTGTCGCCGGTCAGCGTTGACGAGCTACTTGGATTGAAACTCACCATTGGCGACGCCTGCGCCGCCATCGAGAGTAAGGCGCCAATTGCGAGTGTTGCAGCTCTTGCTGTTTGCTTGATAGCTATTTTCATCTTCATCTCCGTTGGTCAAAAGTCGCAGGTATCCGACAAGTGTTCAGTTGATCGCACAGCTAGCGCGGGTGCACTTGAACGTACAAGCGCGTACATCACGAGCATCGATCTTGCCGTCACCATTGCCGTCTCGTGGGTCGTTCGCCACCGGCACTTGGCCGATGCCGGCTCGGATCAAACGCAGGTCAGCGGTGTCGACATCGCCGTCCAAATCCACGTCACAAGTGCTCACCAAGCTGTTGACCGACAGGTCAAACAAAATCGGTGAATCATTGTTGGTGTTGGCCTTCAGTGTTGTCAGGATTTGGATGTGCCGGCCCAGCGCCGCGAATTGCACGCCCTTGCTGATAGGCTGGTAGGCCTTGATCGGTAGATCGGCTTCGTTGTCTGCGGTGCGGGCCTGTACTTCGATCAATGCTCCCGCAGGCACAAGATCGGTCCAGTTGATCTTGCCCCAGGCGGTACCAGCGGCGCCACTGTCGAACTTGACCGTCCATGTGCCAGAGGGAATGGTCGAATTTCGGGCAGCGAAACCAGCAGCGTCGCTGTAGGTATATGGCATATTGCCGACGGGGAAGGTGCCCAGTGGTGCGCCGTCGCTGCCGCGGTACTTCTGCATCCGCCCTGCAGCTGTGAAGCCGATCTGCCACACGTCATTGTTGGAGTCGACTTGGATGCCCACCGCGAATGACCCCCCCGCCTGAAGAGGCGCTTGCCACTCCAAGGCGCCAGCCGACGAAACCTTGCGGATGGCCGAGTTGCCGGCAATGATGCTGTTCGAGCCGTCAACCACAATGCCGTTTGACGAAACGGTCATGTTCGGGATGGCGGCCGACGCATTTGTCACCGGGTCATAGACTCGGTTGCCCGAACCGACGTAGACCTTGCCGCTGCCCAAGGCGATACCGTAGTTCGACATGTTTCCAATTGCGGACACCGGATAGGGTCCGGAATTGCTTGACGTGCCGTCAATGCGCCCGAGCGTTCCGCCCAAGCTCGCGCTCCAGAGTGTGCCGCTCTTGTCGATCAAACAACCGTAGGGCGTCCAGGGTACGCTGACCGGCCCTGCGATTTGACTGCCATCGACGGCGCTGACCTTGTAATACGTTTGCGCGTTGTACATGCCGACCCACAAGTTGCCGTCGGTGCCTATACACAGAGACCGGCCCAGTCCATTTTGTGAGCCAACCTCAACCGCCCAGGCGATGCGCTCATCGGTGATTTCGTTTGGGTCGATCTTGTCATTGCCATTGAGATCCGACATCAACAGCGGAGTTGGCCCGGAGGAGGTGTCCATCACGCCATTGCTGTTGCGGTCAATGAACCCTTCTGCCAGGATCTTGATCAGAACCGGCTTTTTGTTTTCAAAGAAGCGATTCAAGACAAAGGCATTGCCAGACAAATCAACCGCCGTACGCGAGGGGGCCGGGCCACTGTAGGCCCCGTGAATGCCACGTGTGTTGACCGCACCCACACCGCCAAAATAGGTTCTGTAGCGCGCAATTTCAACGTTCGCGGTGGTGTCGAACTTTGACACCGTGTCTTCACCGGCGTTGGCGATCCACATCACCGGGAACGTGGTGCCGATCACGCTGAGCTGTAGCTGATGATTGTTTGGCGCGGTGTGATTGACGCCCGATAACAGGCCCAGGTCAAAATCCGGGTCGAAGGTGTAAGTCTTGCTCGCCGCCAGCGCATTTGAACTGAGCGAAAGCGCGACGACCAAACCCGCAACAGCCGACAGCGTTGACATAGCAGGCTGGCTTTGCATTTGTGTTTTTTTCATGGTGTTCATTGGGTTGCCTCATGTGAGTTCACTTACGTGAAATGGGTTGACGAGCTGCGCTTTCAGTCGCGAAGCATGGCCAGCGGCCTTAAGGTGTGATCCATGTCATGGGATGGATGTCGGGCCAGCGCTTGTGTCGTCATGCTGGCAAGATCCACCTCATACAGAAGCGTGGTGCCGCTGCGCAGGCTGGCGAAGACGACCTTGCGTCCGTCCGCACTCCACTTGGGATCAAAGTCTTCGCTGGGGTGGCGGCTTAGATTTCGCGCTTCGCCGCCATTTGCGTTCATAACGAAAATGTCGGAGCGGCTATTCAACTGGTCGTCACGGTTGCTGGCGAAAACGATTCGCTGGCCATCGGGCGACCAGCGAGCGGCCTCATGGCCAGCCTGGACGGCCGAAGTTAAGTTCGTGGTGACGCCGCTGGCCACGTCGGTGACGAGTATGTGCGTGCCCTTTTCGCGCAAATCGCCAATCCAGACCAGCTTCTTTCCGTCCGGCGAAAGATCAGCCCAACCGGCACCGCGAGGGGCGGTTTTGCTGCTCAGTTCACGCAGATTGCCGCCGTCACTTTGCACCACCCAGACTTGGCTGCGGCCTTTGTCGTCTTGACCCAAGAAGCTGACGCTTTGCCCGTCCCTCGACCACACCGGCGCGGCCGGGCCCTTGTCTTTGCCATTGCCTTTGATGACGACGAGCTCTTGCGTTTTGAGGTCCAGCAGGTGCAGTTGCATGGATCCGCTGGCCATGTCCATGGTGAAGTAGGCAAGCGAGTGCCCGTCGGGTGACCATGACGGAGCCAGCTCGGCCAAGCTTCCGGCACTGACTCGGCGTTTGGCGGAACCATCGGGATTCATGACGAAAACCACCGTCCGCCCGGCCTCTCGCGCCACAAATGCCAAGCGTCCGTCCTGCGCCATCGAAGGCTGGGCAAAAAGCCCTTTGCCCTCGGTCAGCATAAGTTCTTCGCCAACACCGTCGCGCACCCAAATTTGTGGGTCGCCAGTACGAATCGAGACATAGGCCATTTGCGGCTTTGACAGCGCAGCCGCGAACGCAGACGTGGCCGCCAAAAAGAAAAATCCGGTGGAGAGTGACGCGCAAAGGAATGAGCGCGTTATTGCCCCATGTGCAAAACGTCTTTGCTTCATTGGTAGCCTCACTGCATCACGTGAAAATTGGTGCTGCTCAGTGTCTTGCCACCGCTGTCCAGTACCGTCAGCGAATAAGGACCAGGGCCTTGTGGCTGAACCCGGTGGTTCAGCGAACCGTCGGCTGCGACCACGGCGGAAAGGTGCGTCTCAACGCCAGCGGGCGTGCGCAATGCAATCGAAACTGGCGCATTGGGCTTAAATCCTTTGCCCGTGAACACGGCGGCTTTGGTGGCTTCCACCATCGACGGCCCAGCGAAACTCGGTGCTGCTGCTACTTGTTTTTGCGGTGGCTGAGGCATCGGCGTTTGCGCTGCGCTAAGGACTGGCACCCATGCCAGGGCGACGGCTAAACACTGGAGGTATTGTTTGAGTGAACTCATCAACCTGCTGCTTTCTAACAATCCACTTGACGCGTATGACGCTGATGTTGGAATAGCCGCAAAGCGCTGTTTCCTGTGAAATTTTTGAGAGATCTCGCATTTCATGGATTGACTCCTAAACAGGTTGGCGCGCAAGAGGCTCTGCGCGTAACTCGATCGTTTCAGGTACGAAACGACGGCGCAAGCCTAGGCGTCAGGGAAAGACGTTAGTCCACCCCCTCGATTGAGGGGGTTTTGCATTTCTTCCCCCTAGCTTGAATGTTGGCGGGGGTGCTTGGCATGAGGCCCTAGCTGCCCGTCGGGTGTGCATTTCTGCAGATGACTGATTTTGGTCAGCGCGCGGTGTTTGATTCATTGATGCGACCGCCTGCGGGCGGTCATGGCGAGCATGGGCATCGAGCCAAATTTCGAACGTGGCTTCGTATTCTGCGAACGGTTACTTATTGAATCAAGCTATGTGTGCCCGGAGGCGAAGGGTTAAAGTCCATCCATGCGGCTAGATCTGACCTCCCTCAACCTCGTCCTCGCCATCGAGCAAACGCGCTCGATCACGGCTGGCGCCAAGCATGAGCATCTGGCCTTGGCGGCGGCGTCGAAGCGCTTGTCTGATCTGGAGTCGCGCCTAGGCGTGCAGCTGTTCGAGCGGCGAGCGCGCGGCGTCGAGCCGACCGAGGCATGCCGGGCGCTGGTGCGCCATATCCGCTCGCTGCATGCGTCCTTGCATGCGCTGGAGAGCGAGGTGGTCGAGTTCGCGCGCGGCATCAAGGGCCATCTGCGCATCGCGGCCAATTCCGGCTCGATTGCCGAATGCCTGCCCGCCGATCTGGCCGCCTTCAGCCAGGCGCACCCGCAGATTCGCAGCAGCCTGGAGGACCTGACCAGCGCCGAGGTGCAGGCGGCTGTTGCCGAGGGCCGCGCCGATGTCGGCGTGTTCACGCCGCCGCTGCTGGACAACCGCGTCCAGCATTGGGTCTACCGGCCGGCACGGCTGGCCGTGCTGGTGCCCGCCGGCCATGCGTTGGCCGAGCGCGGCCGGGTCAGCTTCAGTGACTTGCTGGATTACGATTTGATCGGCCTGCACGCGGGCGCGTCGGCGCAAGAGCTGATGCGCGAACAGGCACTGGCGCGTGGCCGCACGCTGAATGCGCGGCTGGCGGTGCGCGGCTTTGATGCGATTGCGCAGCTGGTCGAGGCGGGCCTGGGTGTGGCGGTCTTGCCCGAGGGCCCGGCCGAACGGTTTTCAAGGGTGTTTGCCGTGCGCCTGCTGCAGCTCGATGAGAGCTGGGCGGCGCGCGAGTATTGTTTGGGGGTGTTGCGCCAGGAGCGCTTGCCCACCGTGGTGCAGCGCTTCGTCGATGCGCTGCTGATCAAGGAAGGAAGCTGATATGACGACGATTGATATTGCACGCACGCTCTACGACAAACTCTGGGATGAGCATGTCGTCCACACCGAGGAGGACGGCACGGCCACCCTCTATATCGACCGCCATCTGCTGCATGAAGTGACCAGCCCGCAGGCCTTTGAGGGCCTGGATCTGGCTCACCGCAGGGTCTGGCGCTTATCGGCCAATCTGGCGGTCAGCGACCACAATGTGCCGACCACCGACCGCAGCCAAGGCATTACCGACCCCGTTTCCAAGCTGCAGGTCGATACGCTGGACAAGAACTGCGACCGCCATCATCTGACCCAGTTCAAGATGAATGACAAGCGCCAGGGCATCGTCCATGTGATCGGCCCGGAGCAGGGCGCCACGCTGCCCGGCATGACCGTCGTCTGCGGCGACAGCCACACCTCCACCCACGGCGCGTTCGGCGCCTTGGCGCATGGCATCGGCACCTCCGAGGTCGAGCATGTGCTGGCGACGCAGACCCTGCTGGCGCGCAAGGCCAAGAACCTGCTGGTGCGGGTGGAGGGGCAGCTGCCGCGGGGCTGCGGGGCCAAGGACATCGTGCTGGCCATCATCGGCAGAATCGGCACCGCCGGCGGCACCGGTTACACGATCGAGTTCGGCGGCGCCGCCATTCGCGCGCTCAGCATGGAAGGGCGCATGACGGTCTGCAATATGGCGATCGAAGCGGGCGCGCGCGCCGGCCTGATCGCCGTCGACGAAACCACCATCAACTACTGCAAGGGCCGGCCCTTTTCTCCGACCGGTTTGGAGTGGGAAATGGCCGTTAGCTACTGGCGCGGCCTGCAGTCGGACGCCGGTGCCAAGTTCGATCGGGTGGTCGAGTTGGACGCCGCTCTTATCCGCCCGCAAGTGACCTGGGGCACTTCGCCCGAGATGGTCTTGGGCATCGACGCGCGCGTGCCCGACCCCGACAAAGAGAAGGACGCCGTCAAGCGCGGCGCCATCGAGCGGGCCTTGCAATACATGAACCTGGAGCCGAACAAGGCGATCGCCGACATCCACATCGACAAGGTCTTTATCGGCTCCTGCACCAATAGCCGCATCGAGGACATGCGCGAGGCGGCCGCCGTCGTGCGCCGCATGGCTGGCAACAACGGCGGTCGTTTG
Source organism: Roseateles sp. (assembly GCF_031397715.1). Lineage (GTDB taxonomy): Bacteria > Pseudomonadota > Gammaproteobacteria > Burkholderiales > Burkholderiaceae_C > Paucibacter_A. The sequence goes on along the minus strand of NZ_JANNMI010000244.1, from coordinate 2,880 downwards.
GCCGCCAATGTGCGGCTGGCCCTGGTGGTGCCGGGCTCGGGCCTGGTCAAGGCGCAGGCCGAGGCCGAGGGGCTGGACGTGATCTTCAAGGCGGCCGGCTTCGAGTGGCGCGAGCCAGGCTGTTCGATGTGTCTGGCGATGAATGCCGACCGGCTGGAGCCGGGCGAGCGTTGTGCCTCGACCAGCAACCGCAATTTCGAAGGCCGCCAGGGCGCCGGCGGCCGCACCCATCTGGTCAGCCCGGCGATGGCCGCGGCGGCCGCGATGCAAGGCCATTTTGTTGACGTCAGCCGCTTGGTCTGACAACGAGGACTTTCAACATGCAGAAATTCACCCTCCACAAGGGCCTGGTCGCACCGATGGACCGCGACAACGTCGACACCGACGCCATCATCCCCAAGCAGTTCCTGAAGTCGATCAAGCGCAGCGGCTTCGGCCCGAATCTGTTCGACGAATGGCGCTATCTGGACGCCGGCGAGCCTGGTCAGGATCCTGCCACGCGCCGGCCTAACCCTGACTTCGTGCTGAACCAGGCGCGCTACCAAGGCGCCTCGGTGCTGCTGGCGCGCAGCAATTTCGGCTGCGGCTCCAGCCGTGAACATGCGCCCTGGGCGCTCGATCAATACGGCTTTCGCGCCCTGATCGCGCCGAGCTTTGCCGATATCTTTTTCAACAACTGTTTCAAGAACGGCTTGCTGCCGATTCAGCTGCCGGCCGATCAGGTGGCGCGGCTGTTCGATGAAGTGCACGCCTTCCCCGGCTATCAGCTGACCATTGATCTGGAGCGCCAGCTGGTGATCAAGGCCGACGGCGTTGAGCTGGCCTTCGAGGTCGAGCCCTTCCGCAAGTTCTGCCTGTTAGGTGGCTTTGACGACATCGGCCTGACGCTGCGCCATGCCGACAAGATTGCGGCCTTCGAGACCGAGCGCATGGCCAACAAGCCCTGGCTGAACAACCGTTTGATTGCCTGAGGAACCTAGCAAATGAAAATCGCAATTCTTCCCGGTGACGGCATCGGCACCGAGATCGTCGCCGAGGCGGTCAAGGTCTTGAATGTGCTCGATCTGCAATTCGAGATGGAAACCGCCCCGGTCGGCGGCGCCGCCTATGAATCCAAGGGCCATCCGCTGCCCGACTCCACGCTGCAACTGGCCAAGGACGCCGACGCGATCCTGTTCGGTGCCGTCGGTGACTGGAAGTACGACAAGCTGGAGCGCCCGCTGCGTCCCGAGCAGGCCATCCTCGGCCTGCGAAAGCACCTGGGTCTGTTCGCCAACTTCCGCCCGGCGATTTGCTATGCGCAGCTCACGCATGCGTCCAGCCTTAAACCTGAGCTGGTGGCCGGCCTGGACATCCTGATCATCCGCGAGCTGACCGGCGACATCTACTTCGGCCAGCCACGCGGCCGGCGCACGGCGGTGGATGGGCATTTCCCTGGCGCCGAGGAAGCCTTCGACACCATGCGCTATTCGCGCCCCGAGATCGAGCGCATCGCCCATGTGGCCTTCCAGGCGGCACGCAAGCGCAGCAAACGCGTCACCTCGGTCGACAAGGCCAATGTGCTGGAGACCTTCCAGTTCTGGAAGGACGTGATGATCGAAGTGCACGCCGACTACCCGGACGTCGAGCTCGACCATATGTATGTGGACAACGCGGCCATGCAGCTGGTCAAGGCGCCGAAGAAGTTCGACGTGATGGTGACCGGCAATATGTTCGGCGACATCCTGTCCGACGCGGCCGCGATGCTGACCGGCTCGATCGGCATGCTGCCCTCGGCCTCGCTGGACAAGCACAACAAGGGCCTGTACGAGCCCAGCCACGGCAGCGCGCCGGACATCGCTGGCAAGGGCGTGGCCAATCCTCTGGCTACAATCCTCTCCGCTGCCATGATGCTCAAGTTCTCCCTCAATCAACCCATTGCTGCCGCCCGAATCGAGGCGGCCGTTGGCTCGGTGTTGTCCCAAGGTCTGCGCACAGCCGACATTTGGAGCGAGGGCACCCAAAAAGTGGGCACGCGCGAGATGGGTGATGCGGTTGTACGCGCCATCACCATGACCAAAACCATTAAGGGCTAGTTCGGCTCCGGTTTGTCTCGCCTCTACCCCCCGGCGACACAGGCCGGGGTAGGAAAAGCTCTCAGAGTTACTTTTTTTGAGAACGATAGAGGTTAGCAAAATGACGACATTAGTTGGATTGGTGGGCTGGCGCGGCATGGTCGGCTCTGTGTTGATGGACCGCATGGCGGCTGAAGCCGACTTCGATCTGATCGAGCCGCTGTTCTTCAGCACCTCGAACGCCGGCGGCGCCGCCCCGGTGTTTGCCAAGAACGAAACCAAGCTGCAAAACGCCTTCGATATCGCCCAGCTCCAGCGCTGCGACATCATCATTACCGCCCAGGGCGGCGACTACACGGCCGAGGTCTTCCCCAAGCTGCGCGCCGCCGGCTGGAACGGCCATTGGATCGACGCCGCCTCGACACTGCGCATGGAGCCCGACGCCATCATCGTGCTCGACCCGGTGAATTTGCCCGTTATTGAAAACGCCTTGGCCAAAGGCGGCAAGACCTGGGTTGGCGGCAACTGCACCGTGTCCTGCATGCTGATGGGCGTGGGCGCGCTCTACAAGGCCGGCCTGGTCGAGTGGATGAGCACGCAGACCTATCAGGCCGCATCGGGCGGCGGGGCGCAACATATGCGCGAGCTGCTGACGCAGTACGGCACGCTGAACGCGTCGGTCAGGGCCATGTTGGACGACCCCAAGAGCGCCATCCTGGACATCGACCGCCAGGTGACCGCCACCCAGCGCGCCTTGAGCGCCGCCGAGACGGCCAATTTTGGCGTGCCGCTGGGCGGCTCGCTGATCCCGTGGATCGACAAGGAC
>NZ_JANNMI010000197.1:0-7348 GCF_031397715.1 Roseateles sp. | reverse complement strand
TTGTACGGTGAGTTTCGCCGCAACATCCCCGCCGAGGACGCGGTGCCTTTGCGCGAAATACCCGGCGTTACGCTGCGGGCGCTGCCGGCGCTGATGATGCCGGTCATCCTGCTCGCGGGCATCTATGGCGGGGCCACCACGCCCACGGAAGCGTCGACTACGGCCTGGCCACCGCCAGCGCCACCGGCGCCTCGATGTACCGGCTGCAGCCGGTCGGCATGCCTGTGTTCGACCGCAGCAATCCGCGCAGCGCACCGCCGGCCGTGGGCGGCAACATCAGCATCGCCAGCGCCAATGTGCTGAATTACTTCACCACCTTCACCAATGGCCAAACCGCCAGCGGCCAGACCGGCCAGGGTTGCAGCTTGGGCGGCGCCACTTCGGCCGCCAACTGCCGCGGCGCCAACAACGCCAATGAGTTCGGCCGCCAGCGCGCCAAGATCGTTGCCGCGCTGAGCGCCCTCAACGCCGATGTGGTTGGTTTGATGGAGATTCAGAACAACGGCAATGTGGCGCTGTTGAATCTGGTCGAAGGCCTCAACGCGGTGTTGGGCGCGGGCACCTATGCCGCCACACCGTTGCCGGCTGACACCGGTGACGACGCGATCCGGGTGGCGATGATTTACAAGCCGACCAAGCTGAAGTTGTTTGGCGCCGCGCTGTCCGACACCCATCCGGTCAACAACCGCCCGACCTATGCGCAAGGTTTCCAGGCCGCCAACGGCGAGCGCTTTGCCGTGGTGGTCAACCACCTGAAGTCCAAGAGTTGCAGCGGAGCGTCCGGTGCCAATGCAGATCAAGGCGATCTGCAAGGCTGCTACAACGCCAACCGTGTCCTGCAAGCGGCGCAACTGCGCAATTTCATGTCCCAGGTGCAAGCCACGGCCGGCACGCCAGACGTGATCCTGCTCGGCGATTTCAACGCCTATGCGCAAGAAGACCCGGTGCACGAGTTGACCTCGGATGGCGGCATCAAAGACCTGGTGGGCAAGTTCGATCCTGCGCATTACTCCTATGTGTTCGACGGCTTTGCCGGCCGCCTTGACCATGGTTTCGGCAGCGCCAGCATTGCGCCCAAGATCAGCCACGCCACCTCCTGGCATATCAATGCCGATGAGCCCTTGGTGCTGGACTACAACACCGAGTTCAACCCGGCCGGCTACTACCAGCCCACGGCGTTCAAGTCCTCCGACCATGACCCGATGCTGCTGGGCTTGAATCTGTACAAAAAGCTCAAGGGCGGGGTCGGCCGTGATGTGATCACGGGCAGCGCCGGTGACGACATCATCGAAGGCGGCGCCGGTGCCGACACGCTGACCGGCGGCCAAGGCCGCGACCAGTTTGTCTACACCAGCATGATCGATGCCGGCGACGCCATCAGCGACTTCACACCGGCCGATGACTTGCTGGACCTGGGTCAGCTGATGCGTAGCCTCGGCATCAGCAGTGCCAACCCGCTGGCTTCCGGCCATGTGGTGTGCAGCAATGCGGTCGGCGCGGCGGTGATCGGCATCAATGCGGCCGGCAGCGGTGCTCTGACGCGCAGCCGTCCGCTGGTGCAACTGAAGGGTCTGAGCTGCGACAAGCTGAGCACCGCTAACTACAAGTTCTGAGTGACCCTCTCACCCTCATTTTGAAAGCAAAAAAGATCATGAACTTCAATCTCAAGATGCTCGCTTGTGCGGCCACTTTGGCGCTGGCTGCGCAGGCAGCCACGGCGGCCAGCTTCAACTTCAGCGGCAACACCGATGCAGGGGGCCCTTTGCCTGTGCAGGCTTTCAGTGGTCAGTTCAGCTTTGATGAAACTTTGTTGAGCAACTCCGGCGAGGAGTTTGTCAACCTCAGCGCCTGGAATTTGCTGGCCTTCGGCAATAACTACTCATTTGCAGGCAGTGATGCGGCGCCGCGGGCAGCCTTTATGAATGGTGAGTTGCTGGGGGTCGAGGTCAGCTATTCGACCGGTGTTACGCCTGCCGTGGCAATGATCAGCAGCCCGTTTGGCGTGGCCGATGCCTACCTGGTCTACCGCACTGCGGCGGGGCTGGAGGGCAGTGGCAGCTACACCGTCAGCGTCGTGCCCGAGCCATCAAGCTGGGCTCTGAGCCTGGCCGGCATCTTGGCTTTGGGCGCCTTGGCACGTCGCCGCGCTGCCCGGGCCTGATGAGTTGAGCGGCGCCGTCAGCAAGCCTCGCCACAGCGAGGCCCTGAGGGCTGCCGTTTCGCCCGCCGGCAGACAAGCAATGTCAAGCGCGCGGGCCTGCCCGTTGCCGCCTTGGGTATCGGCCTGCAGTCGCTGTAGGCCAAACCGGCGGTCCAAGCCGGTGCTGAAGAGGCGCAGGCTTTGCAGCTTGGGACACGACACGATGACCCAGCGCTGCGTGAACACACCGCTGCGGTAAAGCAGTAGGTCGCCGGACAGTGCGTAAGCGCCAAAGCGCTGCCAGGCCCGCGCATGCAGCAGCACAGCAGCCATCAACAAGGCGCTGCCTACGAGCCAGACCGGCCAAGGCAGCGGCGCGCCCAAGATCCAATTGGCCGCTACGCCCGTCAGCCACAGCGGCACCAAACCCAGCGCTTGGCCCAGCAGCCGACGGCGCAAGCCGGCCTCGGCCAAGGGCTGCCAAATCAGCGCTGGCCAGTCCAGCTGCGGCAGGCACAGGCGCAGCAAGGCGTGCGCCTGCGGCGGCGTTGCCAACGGTGCAAGCTCCTTGAAGCGGGCGAATTTTTCAGCCCCATCGTTGCCGCTGTCGCCCTGACCGGCCACGGTCACGCTCAGCTGGCAACGGTTCAGCCGACGCTGCAACCAGCTGCTACTGAGCTCCCAGCGCTGCAGCCTGGGCAGGCGCACGGCAGCGCGGGTTTGGGTGGTGAGGCCCGCGGTGCTGAGCAGACGCTCGCCATGCTGTTCAAGTTTGAAGTTATGAAATTTGAGCAGCGCCATCGCCGCCGACAACAGCTGCAAAAGCACCAAGCCCAGCAGCAGCAGGCCCAGGCTCAGCGCCGTCAAGTGCAGCCAGGCCTGGTTTTGCAGATCGGCGCTGAAGCTGCGGCTGAGCGCATCCACCGGGCCTTTTGACCATTGCAGCAGCTGCGAGCGCAGCGTCTGGCTTTGCATCACGAAGCCAAAACCGGCCGCCACCATCAGCTTGCCGCGATTGCTGCTCAGGCCCAGCAGCAAGACCTCCCGCATGGGCATGGCGTGCAAGAGGCGCGGGCTGTCGCCGGTGCTTTCAAGCGTTTGGGCGCCGCCGCGCAGCAGGGCCTCCAGTTGCGCGGCCGCCGCGAGGCTCAAGACCTTCATCACCGCCTCCGGCTTGCCGCCGGCCGCAGACTCAAGGCGCAGCTCGGTGACGCCCAGCAGGCGGTGCAAAAACTCCTGTCGCTGGGTGATGTTTTGAATGCGCGCCACCGGAATGTGGCGCAATGAGCGGTCCAGCACCCCTTCGCGCACCAGCAATTCGCCGGCGCTGACCTCGTAGCGAAAGGCCCGCGCCTGCAGCACCGAACGCAAGGTCAGCGCCAGCATCGCGGGCAGGGCCCACAAGACCCATTGCGAGTCTTTTTGCCCCAACACCAGTACCGCAATCAAGGGCAGCAACATCTGCTTGAGCAGGCCGGCGATGCCGAACAGCCATGAGGCCGGATGCAGGCGCAGCAAGTGCGAGCTCGATTCACTCATGCTCATGTTCAAGCTCAGGCGCCTGGCGCGGCAACAGATGCTCGCGCAGGGCGTGCGCCTCGGCCAGCGGCAGGCCGTGAACGCTGACCTGATGATCATGGCTGCCCGCCGTGTGCAGGCTCAAGCTCGCCATGCCCCAGCGCCGGTCCAACGGCCCTTGGCTGACGTCCAGATGCTGCAGCCGGGCAGTGGGCACCCAGACCTCGCTGCGCCACCAGACGCCGCTATACAGCACCACGCCTTCGCTCTCATGCAGCTCGGCGCGGTAGTGGGCAAAGCGCTGGCCGGCGTAGCGCCAGCCCAGGGCGAAACCCGCCGCGGCGAGAGTCAGGCCCAAGGCCGCGGCCCAGGCGAGCGATTGCACCAAGCCCAGCGCCGCCAGGGCCAAACCCGGCAAGGCGCCACTCAAGCCATGGCGCCAGCGCCAATAGCGCAACAGGGCGGGCATGCGGGAGATGGCTTGAACCGCCGAGGGGGGAAGCTTCGTCATCCAATAACTTTCAGTAAGTGCGCCCGCCCTTGAACTGCGCGTGCTGGCGGCGTTGCAAGGTGGTGCTGCGGCTCATCGCCTCGAAGGACACGCTGGCATGCGCATGCATGATGGCCAGGCCCAGCGCATCGGCGGCGTCCTTGCCGGGCTCGGAGGGCAGATTCAGCAGCCGCTGCACCATCGCCTGCACCTGCTCCTTGGCCGCATGGCCATGGCCGACCACCGCTTTTTTCATCTGCAGCGCGGTGTACTCGGCCACCGGTAGGTCATTCGACACCAGCGCGGTGATGGCCGCGCCGCGCGCTTGGCCGAGCAGCAGGGTGGACTGCGGGTTGACGTTGACGAACACGATCTCGACCGCCGCGCAATGCGGCTGGTAGCGGGCGGTCACCTCGCGCACGCCGTCGAAGATGATCTTGAGGCGGGCCGGCAGGTCGCCGGTCGCCACCGCGCTGGTCTTGATGGTGCCGCTGGCCACGTAGCTGAGGCGCGGGCCGTCGGCGTCGATCAAGCCAAAACCCGTTGTCTGTAGACCGGGGTCAATTCCAAGAATTCTCATGGCTTGCAGTGTCGCAGCTTGCGATCAGCATGATGGCCCAAAGCTGCCGTTGATGCGCAAGCAAATGAATCGTCAACGAGTTGGGACTGGCCGGCAGACGCAAGGTCGAACTCTTGCGGCGCAGCGCTTGCTGGTCAATGCTGGGGGGCAGCCGGCAGTGCCGCGGCAGCCGATTCGCTGGATTTAAGCGCTTGAGCCAGCTCGGGTGCGGCCGGCCCGAAGGCATAGGCGTCCATGCCCAAGGAACCAAAGGTCAAACTGGCATGCAGGCGCCGTGGCGCCGCCTCCCGCCCGCCCGCGCCGGCGGCGATGAACCAGGGCAGCAGGTGCTCGTCGCTCGGGTGCATGGCTGCGGCGAAAGGGGCTTGCGCCCGGTAGTCGAGCAAGGCCGGCCAGTCTCGGTCTGTACTGCGCTGCTGCCACCAGGTGCGGAAGGCCCGCGAACTCTCCAGTTCGACGGCATCGATGGGCTGCATGCCGCCTCGGCCAAACACCAGGCTCAGGTTGTGAGTGATGCTGCCGCTGCCAATGATCAAGACCCCGGTCCGCGCCAACGGCGCCAGTAGCTCGCCGAGCGCGAACTGTTGGGCCGGGCTCGCGTCGGCGACGAAGGCCAGCGGCAAAACCGGCACATCGGCGTCGGGATAGAGGTAGCGCAAAGGCACCCAGGCGCCATGGTCCAGGCCGCCTTGTTGCGCCAGCTGCATGGGCACGCCGGCTTGGCTGGCCAGGGTGATGACTTCTTGGGCGAGCGCCGGCGCACCCTTCGCGTCGTAGCGCAGGCTGCGCAGCCGGTCCGGGAAACCGCCAAAGTCGTAAATCGCTTGATGTTGGTCGGCGGCCAGCAAATGCGGCTGCTGCGCGCTGGTGTGGGCGGAAATCATCAACACGGCACGCGGGCGGCCGTAGTGGGCGTCCAGAACTTGCCCCAGTCGCGTCATGAACGCGCCTGCCTCGCGCGGCTCGAGTGCGGTCATTGGGGATCCGTGAGACAAAAACAGTGGCGGAAATTGTGCGGTGTGTGTGCTCATGATGGTCTTGATTGGGCCAGCGACGGCCGCGTGCTGGGTGGCGCGGGATTGAATCCCTCGTTCAGGGCTTTTGCATGCTGACCAAGGACGCCTGCCGGACTCTCGCTACAGTGCGGGGCATGAGTACATCTATCCCCCAAACCAAGACCCCGCCGACGGTGCTGCAAATGGCCTGGCGACAACTCTGGCGCGACTGGCGCGCGGGCGAGTTGCGGCTCCTGATGTTGGCGGTGGCGCTGGCGGTGGCGGCCTTGTGTGCGGTGAGTTTTTTGTCCGACCGTTTGGACCAGGGCTTGCGCCGGGACGCCGCGCAGCTGCTGGGCGGCGACGCGGTCTTGCTCAGTGACCAGCCCACGCCCGCGCCCTTGCTGGCGCTGGCCGACGAGCTGAAGTTGCAGCAAGTCAGCAGCGTCAATTTCCCCAGTATGGCAAGAGCCACTGAGGCGCAAGGCGGCGCCAGCCGCTTGGTGGCGGTGAAGGCGGTCGGGCCGGCCTATCCGCTGCGTGGGCGTTTGCTGTTGCAGGATGGGCGCACGGTGCAAGCCCCGGCGGTGGGCGAGGTCTGGGTGGACGCGCCGGTGTTGACGGCCTTGGCGCTCAAGCTGGGCGACTCGGTATTGCTGGGCGAGTTGAGCTTGCGCATTGCCGGTGTCATCCAGACGGAACCCGACCGGGGCGCGGGCTTTCTCAATTTTGCGCCGCGTCTGATGTTGGCCGAGGCGGATTTGGCCGCCACCGGTCTGGTGCAGCCGGCCAGCCGCATCAGCTACCGGCTGGCGGTGGCGGCCAGCGACACCGACAGCAGCAAGGCAGTGACCAGTTTTGTGACGCGGGCAACGGCCTTGATCGAAAGCGCCGGCTGGCGCGGTGTGCGCCTGGATTCCTTGGAGAACGGCCGGCCCGAGATGCGCCAAACCTTGGACAGGGCCAGCAAATTCCTCAGCCTGGTGGCCATGCTGGCGGCCTTGTTGGCGGCGGTGGCGGTGGCGCTGGCCGCGCGTGACTTTGCGGCCCGGCATATGGATGACTGCGCGATGCTGCGCGTGCTGGGGCAATCGCAGCGGCGCATTGCCTGGACCTATGGCTTGGAATTCGGTGCCGCTGGCTTGGTCGGCAGCGCGCTGGGGGTGTTCTTGGGCTGGGCGGTCCATCACGGCTTTGTCAGCTTGCTGGCTGGCCTGCTTGATGTGAGTTTGCCGAGCCCGAGTTGGTGGCCGGTGGCCTTGGGCTTTGGCCTGGGTTTGAGCTTGTTATTGGGCTTTGGTTTGCCGCCGGTGCTGCAGTTGGCGGCGGTGCCGGCGCTGCGGGTGATACGGCGTGATTTGGGCAGCTTGAACGCGGGCTCGCTGTTGGTTTTGGTGGCCGGGGTGTTGGGCTTTGCGGCCATTTTGATGGCCTTGTCGGGCGACTTGGTGCTGGGGGCGATTGCGGCCGGCGGCTTTGGCGCGGCGGTGGCGGTGTTTGCCTTGCTGTCGTGGCTGGCGGTGACGGTGCTGCGGCGTGTCGTACCGCTCAGTGTCAACGGCACACAGGCGCCGCGCTGGCTGTTGCTGGCGACGCGCCAGGTCGCGGCGCGGCCAGGTTTTGCG
>NZ_JANNMI010000195.1:0-1216 GCF_031397715.1 Roseateles sp. | reverse complement strand
CCAGTCGCGGCAGGTGACCCGATTGCCGGTCCAGTTATGGAAATACTCATGCGCGACGATAGCTTCGATGCGGCCGAAATCGGCGTCGGTGGCGGTGGCGGCCGAGGCCAGCAGTGCCGAGGTATTGAAGATGTTCAGGCCCTTGTTTTCCATCGCGCCCATATTGAAGTCGGACACGCCGACGATCATGAAGCGCTCCAGATCGAGCGGCAAATTGAAGCGCGCTTCGTCCCAGACGATGGATGCGATCAGCGAGTTCATCGCGTGCTCGGTCTTCTCCAGATCACCCCGGCGCACAAAGACTTGCAGCAAATGGTCCTTGCCGGCACGGGTGGTCACGCGCTGTTCGCGCGCCACCAGGTCGCCGGCCACCAGCGCGAACAAATAGCTCGGCTTCGGGAACGGGTCATGCCATTTGGCGAAGTGGCGGCCGTTGGGCAAATCACCGCTTTCCAGCAGATTGCCGTTCGACAACAACACCGGGTACTTGGCCTTGTCGGCGCGCAGCAGCACGGTGTAGACGGCCATCACATCGGGGCGGTCCAAGAAGTAAGTGATGCGGCGAAAGCCTTCGGCCTCGCACTGCGTGAAGAAGCTGCCGCCCGAGGTGTAGAGACCGTTCAGCGTGGTGTTCTTGTCGGGCGCGCAGGTGTTGCGCAGCTCAAGCGCGAAGTCCGCGTCGGGCGCGTTGTCGATCACCAACTCGTCGCCGTCTTGGCGGAAGGACACGCTCTCGCCGTTGATCAGTACCCGCAGCACGTTCAGCGCTTCGCCCTGCAGGCGCAGTGGGCCGTGGGCGACGGCGCGGTTGCGCTCGAGCGCCATCTTGGCGGTGATCAGGGTCTTGGCCGGGTCGAGATCAAAGGTCAAATCGACGGTGCGAATCCAGAACGCGGGCGCGCAGTAGTCTTCGCGGCGAATCAAAGTGGCAGTGCCTTCACGCATGGCGGGCATCCTTGGGTGGGAAATCGTAGAAAACCCCGCTCCCGAACAAAATGGGTCGGAGGCAGGGTCCTGGGGAGACGCTTGAGGCGGATGTTAGACGCCTTGCTTCAGGCTCTCGGAGATGAAGGGGTCGAGGTCGCCGTCCAGCACTTTTTGCGTGGCCGAGGTTTCGTAGTTGGTTCTGAGATCCTTGATGCGGCTCTGATCCAGCACATAACTGCGAATCTGATGGCCCCAGCCGACATCGGTCTTGGTGTCTTCGAGTTTTTGT
>NZ_JANNMI010000182.1:0-3258 GCF_031397715.1 Roseateles sp. | reverse complement strand
GGTGCTGACGGTGTGGATGCTGCTGGGCACCTGGCGCCATGTGCGGCGCCGCTCGCAGATCCAGGGTGCGCTGGTGCAGGAGACCAATTTCCGCCGCGCGATGGAAAACTCCATGCCCACCGGCATGCGCGCCATGGACCTGGAGGGGCGCATCAGCTACGTCAACGCCGCGTTCAGCCAGATGACGGGCTTCTCCACGCCCGAACTCGTTGGCCGCATGCCGCCTTACCCCTACTGGCCGGCCGACCGCATCGAAGAGAACACCCGGCTGCTGCAGCAGGAACTGCAGGGGCGCAGCCCCAGCGGCGGCATCGAGGTGAAGGTCTTGCGCAAGGACGGCACGCCCTTCGACGCGCGCATGTACGTCTCGCCGCTGATCGACCCCAAGGGCCAGCAGACCGGCTGGATGACCAGCATGACCAACATCACCGAGGCCAAGCGCATCCGCGACCAGCTCTCGGCCTCGCATGAGCGCTTCACCACCGTGCTGGAGGGGCTGGACGCGGCGGTGTCGGTGCTGTCGGTGCAGCAGGGCGAGCTGCTGTTCGCCAACCGCAGCTACCGGCTCTGGTTCGGCGCCGACCCGGCCGGCCATGCGCTGTTGTCCGGCAGTCAGTTGGGGCGCGGCGGCGGCCCCAATCAATTGGATGAAGCGGACGAAGAAGTCGATGACTACTCGGGTCTGCCGGCCGAGCATCTGACCGAAGCCGGCGCCGACCCGCGCGAGGTCTTTGTCGAATCGCTGGAGATGTGGTTTGACGTGCGCACCCGTTATCTGCAATGGACCGACGGGCGGCTGGCGCAGATGCTGATCGCCACCGACATCACCGCCCGCCGGCGCGCCGAGGAGCAGGCCGCACTGCAGGCCGAAAAGGCGCAGATGACCAGCCGCCTGATGACGATGGGCGAGATGGCCTCCAGCGTCGCCCATGAGCTGAACCAGCCGCTCACGGCCATCACCAATTACTGCAACGGCATGGTCTCAAGGGTGCGCAATGATGCGATCCAGAAAGACGACTTGCTGGCGGCGTTGGAAAAAACCGCCAAACAAGCGCAGCGCGCCGGCCAGATCATTCACCGCATCCGCAACTTCGTGAAGCGCAGCGAACCCAAGCGCGAAGCCGCGCAGGCGCATGACATCGTCGAGGATGCGGTCGAGCTGGCAGGCATCGAGCTGCGCCGTCGGAATGTGGCGATCCACACCTATGTCGCGCAGCGCCTGCCGCAGCTGATGGTGGACCCGATCCTGATCGAGCAAGTCTTGATGAACTTGCTGAAGAACGCGGCCGAGGCGATTGACAACGCCGGCTTGCCGGCTTCGCGCCGCCACATTGAGTTGCGCGTGATCCCCAAGCACACGCCCGAGTTGGGTGGCCATATCGACTTCAGCGTGACGGACATGGGGCCGGGCATGCCGGAGGAAGTGATCTCGCGCATGTACGAGGCTTTTTTCTCCACCAAGTCGGACGGACTGGGCATCGGCTTAGGGTTATGCCGGTCGATTGTGGAGTCGCACAAGGGTCGAATCAGGGCCGAGAACTTATACAATGGGGCCGCTATTGTGGGCTGCAGGTTCGCCTTCAGCATCCCGGTAGACATTTCCCGCATCGAGCCTGGCATTTCCGCCGGGCCGACAACTTCAGCAGCAGTAGTAACAAACCAAATTTCGACACCATGAGTCTGATTCCGAAGAAGGGCAATGTCTATGTCGTCGATGATGACGAGGCCGTACGAGACTCGCTGCAATGGTTGCTGGAAGGCAAGGACTACCGGGTCAAGTGTTTTGATTCGGCCGAATCATTCCTGAGCCGTTATGACCCGCGCGAAGTCGCCTGCTTGATCGCCGATATCCGCATGGAAGGCATGAGCGGCCTGGAGCTGCAAGACCGCTTGCTGGAGCGCAAGAGCCCATTGCCGGTGGTCTTCATCACCGGGCACGGCGATGTACCCATGGCGGTGCAGACGATGAAAAAAGGCGCGCTGGACTTCATCGAGAAGCCATTCAAGGAAGAAGAGTTGGCGGCCATCGTCGAACGCATGCTGGAGCAAGCCCGCGCCGCTTTCTCCACCCATCAAGAAGCCGCCAGCCGTGACGCCTTGCTGCAGCGCCTGACGACGCGCGAGTCGCAAGTGCTGGAGCGCATCGTCGCAGGCCGCTTGAACAAGCAGATCGCTGACGATTTGGGCATCAGCATCAAGACGGTGGAAGCGCACCGCGCCAACATCATGGAAAAGCTGAATGCCAACACGGTCGCCGATCTGCTGAAGATTGCGCTCGGCGCACCGGCCAAGGCCTGAACTAAACTTGATTTCAGAAAGCGCGCCGAGAGCGCGCTTTCGTGTTTTACGGAGATGAATATGACCGCTCAATTGATCGACGGTGTCGCACTGTCCCAGCAAATCCGCGCCGAAATCGCGCAGCGCGCCGCCGCGCTGACGGCCAAGGGTGTCAAACCCGGCCTCGCGGTGATCTTGGTCGGCGTTGACCCGGCCTCGCAGGTCTATGTGCGCAACAAGGTCAAGGCCTGTCAAGAGGCTGGCCTGCATTCGGTGCTGGAGCAGTACGAGGCCAGCCTAAGCGAGGCCGAACTGCTGGCCCGCCTTGACGCGCTCAACAATGATCCCAGCATCCACGGCATCCTGGTGCAGATGCCGCTGCCCAAGCACATCAACCCGCACCGCATCATCGAGGCCATTGCCACCCATAAAGACGTGGATGGCTATTCGACGCTCAGCGCCGGCGAGCTGATGACACAGCTGCCGGGCTTTCGCCCGTGCACGCCCTATGGCTGCATGAAGCTGATCGCTAGCACCGGCTATGACCTGCGTGGCAAGCATGCGGTCGTGATTGGGCGCAGCAACACCGTCGGCAAGCCGATGGCGCTGTTGCTGCTGCAAGCCAACGCCACCGTCACCGTCTGCCACAGCGGCACGCCGGACATCGGCTTGCACACGCGCCAGGCCGATGTGGTGGTGGCCGCCGTGGGCCGCCGCAATGTTTTGACTGCCGAGATGGTCAAGCCGGGCGCCATCGTCATCGACGTGGGCATCAATCGCAATGAGGAAGGCAAACTCTGCGGCGACGTCGACTTTGACGGCGTCAAGCGAGTCGCCGGCTGGATCACGCCGGTGCCCGGCGGTGTCGGCCCGATGACGATCACGATGCTGCTGTCCAACACGCTCGACGCGGCGCGGGCACTGGAGACCGCACGATGAACAACCCGCTGTTGCACTTCGCCGGGCTGCCGGATTTCCCGG
>NZ_JANNMI010000154.1:0-2962 GCF_031397715.1 Roseateles sp. | reverse complement strand
CGTGCTGATGCACATCGGCTACAAGATGACGATGGGCTCCAATACCTTCTACACGGCCTACTCCAAGCTTGACGACAAGACCAGCTTCAACGCCGATACCCAGTCTTACGGTGCCGCTTACACCTACTCCTTCTCCAAGCGCACCGATGTCAACGTGGTGCTGACCCACTTCGACAACAAGGGTCTGGGCCAGTTGGCTCCCGGTCAGGCTGGCTTTCTGGGCGGCGTGACCACCAGTGCCGGCACCGACTCCAACAGCTTTGCCGTGGGCCTGCGTCACCGCTTCTGATGGAATCATCACCTCGGGGGCGCCTGGTTTGAGCGCTCTTGACTTGAACGGCGGGCCGCAATGCGGCCCGTTTTCAGTTGAGCCGGAGGCTTTGGTGCGCACTCGATCTTCGTATACTGAGGCGATGCCCCTGAAATTTCATCTTTTGCCTCGCTCCATTGCCCAGCTCGCACTCTCGCTGGGCTTGCTCGGCCTGCTGTTTGGATGCGCTGCACCGACACCAAAACCCGACTCCCAGGACCCGATGCCGAGCAGCTTGGTCGAATGGTCCGCCCGTGAGTTGCCGGGCAAGCAAAAGACCCAATACGCTTTTGCGCGCCGCGCCGGGCGCGACTGCGTGCTGGCCAAGGCCGTGCAGTCGGTCAGCCTGTGGCGGCGGCCGCTGAAGATTGCGACGGAGCAAGTCGAAGCGCTGCAATTTGATTGGTGGATACATCAGCTGGAGGTGCGTGCCACGGTCGCCGAGGCAGATACCGATGACGCGCCGGCGCGCCTGCTGCTGGGTTTTGATGGTGATTCAAGCAAGCTGTCGTTGCGCAATCGGATGCAGTTTGAGTTGGTGGAGACCTTGACCGGCGAGGCCCCGCCTTTCGCGACGCTGATGTATGTCTGGGATGCCAGTGCCGCCCCCGAGACCGTCATCATCAGCTCGCGCAGCGATCGCATCCGCAAGATCGTCGTGGGCTCGGGCAAGCAGGGCTTGGGCAGTTGGCAACGCCTGCGGCGTGATGTGCGAGCCGACTTTCACAAGGCCTTCGGTGAAGCGCCCGGCACCTTGACCTCAATGGCCATGATGACGGATGGGGACAACACCGGCAGTCGTGCCGAGGCCTGTTACGGCAGCATCTTGCTGCTTGATTCGATGCAGCGAACCCTGGGCGGAAGCCTGCAGCTCTGAACCCTGCCACGTTGCGACATGAGCTCTGCTAAGTGCTTACCCGTTTGTGGCGCGGCAAGCTCTTGGCCATCATGTCGCAGCTTTCCTGACGGGATAAGGTCCGGTCAATCCAAATTCTGTCCTCTGGCTGCCGGCGCCATGCGTCGCTCGTCCGGCAGCCCAATGTAAGCCCTCCAGTACATGCTAGTTTTCATTCTCAGACGCCTCGCCCAAGCCATCATCGTGATGCTGACGGTGGCCTTCATTGCCTTCATGTTGTTCCAGTATGTGGGCGATCCCGTCACCAATTTGCTCGGCCAGGATGCCACCGAGGAGCAGCGCATCGCGCTGCGCAAAGACCTGGGTTTGGACGCACCGTTTCCGGTCCAGTTCGCCCGCTTCATTGGCAATGCCGTGCAAGGCGAGTTCGGGCTCAGCCTGCGCCAAGGCCGCAAGGTCTCCAGCCTGATCGTCGAGCGCTTCCCCGCTACCTTGGAATTGTCGATGGTGGCGGGCCTGATTGCGCTGGGCGTGGGCATTCCGCTGGGCGTGTATGCGGCGCTGCGGCGTGGCCGGGCGAGCTCGCAACTGCTGATGATGTTCTCGCTCTTGGGCGTCTCGCTGCCGACCTTTTTGATCGGTATCTTGCTGATTCTGGTGTTCGCGGTGTGGCTGAAATGGTTGCCCAGCTTTGGCCGCGGCGACGTGGTCGCTTTTGGCACTTGGACCACCGGGCTGCTGACTGCCGATGGCCTGCGCCACGTCTTGCTGCCGGCGATCACCTTGTCGGTGTTCCAGCTGACGCTGATCATGCGTTTGGTGCGCTCCGAGATGCTGGAAGTGCTGCGCACCGACTACATCAAGTTCGCCCGCGCACGCGGTTTGAGCAACCGCAGCGTCTATTTCGGCCACGCGCTGAAAAACACGCTGGTGCCGGTGATCACCATCACCGGCCTGCAGCTCGGCTCCTTGATCGCCTTCGCCATCATCACCGAGACGGTGTTCCAGTGGCCCGGCATGGGGCTCTTGTTCATCCAGGCAGTGCAGTTTGCCGACATCCCGGTGATGGCGGCCTATCTGTGCCTGATCTCTTTCATCTTTGTGACCATCAATTTGTTGGTGGACTTGCTTTATTTCGCGGTGGATCCGCGCTTGCGTGTCGAGGGCAAGGCGCATTGATATTGCCCTCCTAATCCCGTCTTTTAGCCGAGTCCACCCCCGCATGAGTTCACTTTCTTCTTCCCCGGCTGCGCCAGGGGCTTTCAGCCGCTTTTTTGCCGGCGATGTCTGGCATTCGTTTCGCTCCTCGCCGGTGGCGATGGTGGCGGCGCTGATCGCCTTCCTGTGCATCTTCTGCGCGCTGTTTGCGGAAGTGATTGCGCCGCACAACCCCTTTGATCTGGCCTCGCTGGAGCTGATGGATGCACGCCTGCCGCCCGCCTGGATGGAGGGCGGTAGCAGCAAATACCTGCTCGGCACCGACGACCAGGGCCGCGATCTGCTGTCGGCGCTGATGTATGGCGCGCGCATCTCGCTGTTCGTCGGCTTTGCCTCGGTGCTGCTGTCGATGACGATCGGCGTCGGCTTAGGGCTGCTGTCGGGTTTTGTCGGCGGCAAGATCGACGCCTTCATCATGCGCATCTGCGATGTAATGCTGTCCTTCCCGTCGATCCTGATCGCTTTGTTGATCGACGGCGTGGGCCGGGCGATGTTCCCGAACGCGCATGACAGCCTGGCGTTTCTGGTTTTGATCTTGGCGATTTCGCTGACCGGCTGGGTGCAGTACGCGCGCACCG
>NZ_JANNMI010000146.1:0-1827 GCF_031397715.1 Roseateles sp. | reverse complement strand
GATCTGGCCGGTGTGGCCCTTGCGCGCCGGGTTGTAGGAGCGCATTTCCACATGCTTGGGATACTCGAAATGGCTGCCCAGCTTGGCCATCGAGACATCCTTGGGAATGTCCACCACCACCGGGCCGGGGCGGCCGGTGCGGGCGATGTGGAAGGCCTTTTTCATCGTCATGGCCAGATCACGCACATCCTTGACCAGGAAGTTGTGCTTGACGATCGGACGGGTGATGCCGACGGTATCGCATTCCTGGAAGGCATCAAGGCCAATCGCCGCCGTCGGCACCTGGCCGGTCACGATCACCAGCGGGATCGAGTCCATATAGGCGGTGGCGATGCCGGTGACGGCATTCGTCACACCCGGGCCCGAGGTGACCAGGGCGACGCCCACATCACCGGTGGCGCGGGCATAGCCGTCAGCGGCATGCACGGCGGCCTGCTCGTGACGCACCAGCACATGCTGAATGGTCTCTTGTTTGTACAGTGCGTCGTAGATGTAGAGCACCGCGCCGCCGGGGTAGCCCCAAAGGAATTGAACCCCTTCGGCTTGCAGGCAGCGAACCAGAATCTCGGAGCCGTTCAGCTCGGAGGAAGAATTTTGTGTTTGGGAATTTAGCGGTGCCGACCCGGCACGCTTGACATCCGCGCTTGACATATCCATTTAGAACCTTTGTGAATTTCTCTAACGAAAAACCATTGGTGTTCCTACTCGTGCCCTCGTGAGGCGGACTCGGAACCTGCGCGATCAAAAAGGTGCTGCCCCGGTCGGGCTGCCAGCTGAAGACCAGAATTTTCTTTGTGCGAAGCAGCATTATGCACCGGACTTGAGGCCGCTCCAGGCCGCCGCCTAGAGAGCCCTCCCGCAATGCGATACTTCGCGCTGTTTTGCCAGCATCGGGTTCAGTCCCTCTCCTCTCCTTGGCCACCGACAAAGAACTCAATGATTTTCTGCGCGCCGTCGACCGGCGCGCCTTCAAACGCACCGCTTACATGGTGCGTGACGACGACGCGGCGCTGGACATCGTGCAAGACGCCATGATCAAGCTGGCGGAAAAATATTTTGACCGCCCGGCGGCGGAGCTGCCGCTGTTGTTTCAGCGCATCTTGTCGAACGCGACGATGGATTACTTCCGGCGCAAGAAGACTCGAACTGCCGTCATGCAAAATATGTCGGACTTTGAATCCAGCGACCCCGACGGAGACTTCAACCTGCTGGAGGTGCTGGAAGCCCAAGAAGGCACGCTGGGCGCCTTGAGCGCCGCCGATGAGGTCTCGAGAATGCAGATTTTGCAAGCCATCGATGCGGAGGTGGCCGAATTGCCCGCACGTCAACGGGAAGCCTTCCTGCTGCGTTACTGGGAGGAAATGGATGTCGCAGAAACCGCGAGCGTCATGGGTTGCTCGGAAGGCAGTGTGAAAACGCACTGCTCCCGCGCCACGCATGCATTGGCAAAATCGCTGAAGGCCAAGGGAATCACTTTATGAACAAGTCGAAATTTGGAATGGATCACGCATCCAATGAGGACGCCCTCGTCGCCCGCTTTGGCCTGCGCGTGGCGGCCGGCTTGAACGAGCAGGCTCAGAGCCTGCCGTTGAATGTGGCCGAGCGCCTTAGCTTTGCCCGCGAGCAAGCCCTGATGAAAGCCCGCAGCGCCCGGGCCGCACAAGCCGTGCCGGCCACCGTGGTGTTGGACTCTGGTTCGGCCTTGACCATGGGGCATGACTCCAACTCGCCGCGCTGGTTGAAATTGACCTCCTTGCTGCCACTGATCTTGTTGGTGCTCGGCTTGGTGCTGATTCAACACAGCCAGTGGTACGAGCAGATCTTGGC
>NZ_JANNMI010000143.1:0-2279 GCF_031397715.1 Roseateles sp. | reverse complement strand
CCGGGCTTGAGCGGCATCGAGGTGGCGCGCCTGATCGGCAAGCGCTCCCACCTGGTCTTCGTGACCGCCTTTGACCAGTATGCGCTGGATGCTTTTGAGCACGGCGTGCTCGACTATCTCGTCAAGCCGGTCACCGCAGTGCGCCTGGCTGAGACGGTCGCGCGCCTGCAAGCGCGCCTGCTAACGGCGCAACCGGCCGTGCACAGCGAAGCGCTGCTGGCAGCGTTGGCGCAGCGGCTCAAGCTCGACCAGCCCGAGCCGCTGCGCTGGCTGCGCGCGACGGTTGGGGCATCTTTGCGGATGATCCCGGTTGACGATATCGACTATCTGAAGAGCGACAGCAAGTACACCCTGGTCGCCTACCGCGACGAAGGCCAAGCCGCCGAGGCGCTGATACGGATGCCGCTGAAGGACTTGATCGCGCAGCTCGACCCGCAGCAATTTGCCCAGGTGCATCGCTCGGTGCTGGTCAATCTGCGCGCGATTCGGCGCGTCACGCGGGGCGACAACGAGACCGCCGACATCGAGCTCAAGGGCCGCAGCGAGCGCCTGCCGGTGAGCCGCAGCTATTTGGCGTTCTTCAAGGAAATGTAGGCCAAGCCAGCCGTGACTTGATCGCCGGCAGCCCCCACCCGGCCGCACCGGCCAAGCGCAATGCGAGCTACCAGGCGCAGAGTTCAGCGACCCTGCGCCGCTGACGCTTGATGACAACTTCTGGAGTTGACAATTGCCGCCTGCCGGCGGGTTTTCGGCGCTGCTCTCCAACGACCTCATCTACTTGGCCATGACGCCGGCAATGCTGCGCATCGGCCGGCCGGTGACCTGCGGAAGCCAGCTCTCGCTATGGCCGCCATTGGCAAAAGTCATCATCCACTTGCGACCTAAACCCTAAACTGCACAGGTACTTCAATCACCAAACAGTTTCAGGAGCCCGCCATGTCCGCAGAACCCCAATGCCCCTTCGCCGGCCACGCACGCGCCAACACGATTGCCGCCGCACCGTCCAACGCCGATTGGTGGCCGAATCAGCTGAAGCTGAGCATCTTGGATCAGCATTCCCCGCAGTCCGACCCGATGGGCGCCGACTTCGACTACGCCGCCGAGTTCAAGAGCCTTGATCTCGCCGCCGTCGTCCAAGACCTGCACGCGCTGATGACCAACTCGCAGGACTGGTGGCCCGCCGACTGGGGCCATTACGGCGGCCTGATGGTGCGCATGGCCTGGCACGCGGCCGGCACCTACCGCGTCAGTGATGGCCGTGGCGGCGCCGGCACCGGCAATCAGCGTTTTGCGCCACTGAACAGCTGGCCCGACAACGGCAATCTGGACAAGGCGCGGCGCCAGCTCTGGCCGGTCAAGCAAAAATACGGCCGCAAGCTTTCATGGGCCGATCTGATCGTCCTGGCCGGCAATGTGGCACTCGAATCGATGGGCTTCAAAACCTTTGGCTTTGCCGGCGGCCGGCCCGACATCTGGGCGCCCGAGGAAGACGTTTACTGGGGCGCCGAGACCACCTGGCTGGGTGACCAGCGCTACAGCGGCGATCGTCAGTTGGAGAACCCGTTGGCCGCCGTGCAGATGGGGCTGATCTATGTGAACCCCGAAGGCCCCAACGGCGTGCCCGATCCGATCGGCTCGGGCCGCGACGTGCGCGAAACCTTCGCCCGCATGGCCATGGACGACGAAGAAACCGTGGCCCTGGTGGCCGGCGGCCACACCTTCGGCAAGGCGCACGGCGCCGGTGACCCCGCGCTGGTCGGCAGCGAGCCCGAGGGCGCGGCACTGGAGGAGCAAGGCCTGGGCTGGATCAATAAGTTCGGCAGCGGCAAGGGCGTGCACACCACCACCAGCGGCATCGAAGGCGCCTGGAAGCCCAACCCCACCACCTGGGACAACGGCTACTTCGAAACCCTGTTCGGCTATGAATGGGAATTGACCAAGAGCCCCGCCGGCGCCAACCAGTGGAAGCCCAAGGGCGACGCCGGTGCCGGCACCGTGGTGGATGCGCACGATCCAACCAAGCGCCACCAGCCGATGATGACCACCGCCGACATGGCGCTGCGCATGGACCCGATCTACGAGCCGATTTCGCGCCGCTTTTTGCAGAACCCGCAGGCGCTGGCCGACGCCTTTGCCCGCGCCTGGTTCAAGCTCACCCACCGCGACATGGGCCCGCGCAGCCGCTACCTGGGCAAGCTGGTGCCGGCCGAAGTCATGATCTGGCAAGACCCCGTGCCCGCGGTCGACCATGCCCTGGTGAACGAGCGTGACGTGGTAGC
>NZ_JANNMI010000356.1:0-1223 GCF_031397715.1 Roseateles sp. | reverse complement strand
TTTTTTTCATCTACTCGCCGAGGTAAGCCGCCCTCACCTTCGGATCATTCAGCAAGGTCAACCCCGCGCCCGTCATCGTCACCAGACCCGACTCCATCACATAGCCCCGGTTGGCAATCTGCAGTGCGCGGCTGGCGTTTTGTTCGACCAAGAGTATCGTCACCCCTTGCTTGTGGATGTCATTGATGACCTCAAAGATCTTGTCCACCATGATCGGGCTCAAACCCATCGAGGGCTCGTCCAAGAGCAGCACTTTGGGCTGCGTCATCAGCGCCCGCCCCATCGCCAGCATCTGCTGCTCGCCGCCCGACATGGTGCCGGCCAGCTGCAGCCGGCGCTCTTTGAGGCGCGGGAAGATGCCGAACACCTTGTCGATGTCGGCCTCGATCTGCGCCTTGTCGTTGCGGATGTAGGCGCCCATCTGCAGGTTCTCGGTGATGGTCATGCGCGTGAACGTGCCGCGCCCTTCCGGCACCATCACCAGGCCTTGCTTGACCAGGTCCCACGCACCCTGGCCCTTGATCGACTTGCCCATGTATTCGATGTCGCCGGCGGCCACCGGCTGCAGCCCGGTGACGGCCTTGAGCGTGGTGCTCTTGCCCGCGCCGTTGGCGCCGATCAGGCTGACCAGCTCGCCTTGCGCCACTTCGAAGTCCACGCCCTTGACGGCCTGGATGCCGCCGTAGGCCACCTTGAGTCCGCTGACTTTGAGCAATATGTTTGCTGACATGTTCATGTTCTCTCTGGCTCAGTGGTTCTTGTGGCCGGCGCCCAGATAGGCTTCGATCACTTTCTCGTTGCGCTGCACGTCATACGGCGTGCCTTCGGCAATTTGCTTGCCGTAGTCCAGCACCGAGACGCGGTCACACAAGCCCATCACCAGTTTCACATCGTGTTCGATCAACAGAATGGTGCGGCCGTCTTTGCGGATGCGGTCGATCAGCTCTCTGAGCACCACTTTCTCGGTCGCGTTCATGCCGGCGGCCGGCTCGTCCAGCGCGATCAGCTTGGGGTCGGTGGCCAAGGCCCGCGCGATCTCCAAACGCCGTTGGTCGCCGTAGCTGAGCGTGCGGGCCTTGAACTCCGCGTACTTGCCGATGCCCACATAGTCCAGCAGCTCCTGCGCACGTTTGGCGATGGCGGCCTCTTCGCTCTTGAAGCCGGGGGTGCGCAAAATAGCGCCCAATAACCCCGATTTCGTGCGGATGTGGCGCCCCACCATC
>NZ_JANNMI010000123.1:0-12578 GCF_031397715.1 Roseateles sp. | reverse complement strand
CGCCAAGCAACAGCACAAAGCCGCCGACCAGGCTGTAGTTCACCTTGGTTTCGATGCTGTTCTCCCGGTTGGTTGTTGTGCCTGTGCCTGCGCCTGCCGACCCCGCGGCCCATCAAAGAATTGCCGCACAGCGGGCACTTGCAGGGCCGCCAACTCGCTCATCGACCCGAGCCCTGCAACTTTTCCGTCCGCCAGCACCGCGACCCGGTCGGCCACCTGCCAGAGCAGGTCCAGGTCATGGGTGATCATCACGATGGTCAGGCTAAACAAATCGCGCAGCTTGAGCACCAGTTCGTCGACGCCGGCAGCGCTGACCGGGTCCAGGCCGGCGGTCGGCTCGTCCAGAAACAGCAGCTCGGGGTCCAGCGCCAGCGCCCTCGCCAGGGAGGCACGCTTGAGCATGCCGCCACTCAGCTCGGCCGGGTATTGCGCGCCGACTGCGGGCTTCAACCCCGCCAAATGCAGCTTCCAGGCGGCGATTTCATCAATCAGAGCCTCGTCTAACTGCGTATGTTCGCGCAGCGGCAGGCCGATGTTCTCCAGCACGGTCAAGCTGCCGAACAGGCCGCCATGCTGGAACATCACGCCCCAGCGCCGGCGCAAGCTCAGCGCATCAGCGTCGCTGATGCCTTGTAGCGCCTGCCCCAGCACCTTGACCGTGCCGGTATGGGGCTGCTGCAACAAAATCATCTCGCGCAGCAGGGTCGATTTGCCGGACCCGCTGCCGCCGATCAAGGCGAAGATCTCGGCCCGCCGCACGTCCAGGTTGATGTCGCGGTGAACGATATGCTCGCCAAAACGGGTGCTGACATGGGCCATCTCAATCACCAGGTCGGCGCTCATAGATCCAACGCGCTGAACGCGACCGAGAACAAGGCGTCGGCCGTGATCACCAAAAAGATCGCCTGCACCACGGCGCGGGTGGTTTGCCGGCCCACGCTGTCGGCGCCGCCCTTGGCGCGAAAACCCTGAAAGCAGCCCACCAGCACGATGATGGCGGCAAACACCGGCGCCTTGCCGATGCCAATCAGGTAGGACGTTACGCTGACGGCTTTTGAAAAGCGCTCGATGAACTCGGTCGGCGTCACGTCCAGCTTGGCGCTGGCCATCAGCATGCCACCGAGCAAGCCCAGCACATCGGCAAACAGGGTCAGCAGCGGCATGGCAACCACCAAGGCAATCAGCTTGGGCAGGACCAGAATTTCCAGCGGCAACAGGCCCAGGGTGCGCAGCGCGTCGACCTCCTCGCTGACCACCATGCTGCCGATCTGGGCCGCATAGGCCGAGCCCGAGCGGCCGGCAATGATGATGGCGGTGATCAGCGGCGCGAACTCGCGCAGCACGCCCAGGCCGACCAGATCGACCACAAAGATATTGGCGCCGTACTGGCGCAGCTGGCCGGCCCCTTGGTAAGCCACCACCACGCCCAGCAAAAATGACATCAGGCCGACGATGGCCAAGGCATCCACGCCGGCCGAGCGCAGATTGAACAAAATCGGCCGCCAGCGAATGCGCGCGGGCTGCGCCACACTGCGGGCCAAGGCCAGCGCGCATTCGCCCACAAAGCTCAGCAAGGCCAGCAGTTCACGGCCGGCGGCCGCGCCATGCGTGACCACGCTGCGGCCCAGCCGCTCCAACCGCCCTCTCGGCTCCGGCGCCGGCGCAGGAGCGGCTTGCGCAGCTTCCTCAGCCACCGCGGCCAACAAGGCCTGCATGCGCGCCGGCAGGCCGACCAGCGGTGCCGGCCGCCCGGCCAGCGCCAAGCGCTGCACAAGCTTGTGCAGCACCAGGGCGCCGGCGCTGTCGAGTGCGGCAATGCCGCCGGCCTCCAGCGCCCATTCTTCACCTTGCGCCGGCTCGGTCAGCTCGGCGCTGGCCAGGCGCTGCGCCATGTCACCCAAGCCGAGTACCGTCCAGCGCCCCGCCAACACGAGCCGCTGCGGCGCGGCTTGGCTGAAGCTTGCGGCGGCTTCCATGCGCAATTGCGGCCTACTTGGTCGGCGGCCCGGCTGGTGGCGTGACGGTTACCCCCTCACGCAACAAGCCCCCGCCCGCGACGCTGCCGGTGGCCGGCGAGCGCATGCGCCCCACGCACTCATAACGCTCGGGCGCGGGCAAAGCCATGCAACGTTCATGCGCATTGCGGGCGTAGGCGGCCGGGCCGTCCTCCAAGTCGCCGCGCTTGGCCGCTGCCAAGGCGGCAGCCGCCTCGCGCTGGCACGCGGCGCTGTCTTGCGAGCGCGGCGCTTGCTTGCAGTTCGCCATGTCTTGCCGGTAACGCTGCTGCAAATCAGCCGGCTGCGCCAACGCGGGCAAGGCGACCAGCAGACCAGCCAACAGGCCAGACAACAGCGGGGCAGAACGCCGAATCAGGGGGTGCTTTTTCATGCTGGGAACTCCTTACGGTGATGAGGTTTGAAGCTGAGCGGCAGTTCCGACCAAGGTCGCTTGCGCGCTCAGACGAGCGCGCTCATTCAAGGCCAGCAGGCAACTCTCCTGGACTCGCCCGCCGGCCAGCGCCGTACAGCGCCGTGCTTGGACGGTCTGAGTGGCCGCAATCGCGCGCTGCAAGCCGGCTTGATCAACCGCGCGCTGCAACACGCCTTGCAACAAGACCAGCAACGCGATGCACAGCAGCAAGGCCGCAGCCCAACCGCCGTAAACAACCGGAACCAAAGGCCTGCCGGCGCCGCCCAAGGCCCAGCCGTGATGGGCGCTCATGGCGACTCCGATTCCGCAGCGCCGCCCGCGGGGAAATCAGCTTCGCGCCATAGCGAAGCCAGCAACGCGGGGCAGGCAGACTCGAAGCCAATGGCTCCCAGCTCATCCGAATCAACCTCGGCTGCCCAGACCAGCGGCATGCCATTGCCTTGCGTCGTATCGCTCAGTCGGTTCATTTCGTGCTTCACGGCGGACCCCAAAAATGGCCCGCAGGCAGCGGGCTTTCAATGCCCTGATCTTCGGCCGAGGCCGGCCCGGCGACCATCGGCAAACTGCGGGTCCGCTTGTAGGACAAAGGCCGGGTTCTGCGGTTAATTTGTAACCGTCAGCTGGTTGTCCACCGCGACCACCCCTTGAACGCCGAGCGCGATTTCGCGCGCCCGGGCCACGGCCGCCGCCGTGGCCACCGTGCCGCGCAAAACCACCCGGCCCTGGGTGGCCTCGACCTTGATGCTGGAGGGCTGGCCAATCGCACTGTCGGCGGCCAATCTGGCCTTGACCGTGGTGCTGATGCCGACGTCGGTCAAATCCGAGCCGACCTGCTCACGCATGTCGTTGGCGGCCTGCCGGGCGCTTTGCGCGGCGGCGCTGGCGGCAAGCGCCGCGTCGTTGGCGCCGCGCTGTACGTCGGCCTTCAAGGCGTCGGACTGCTGCTCCATCTTGGCGATACCGTCGTCGAGCTTTTTGCCGGGGCTGCGCGTGTCATCAGCCTCTTTGCTGCAAGCGGCCAAGCTCAGGGCGATGATGGCGGCGGCCACCAGGCGCATGGTTTGCGGGGAGGGATTTTTTGAGGTTTTCATGGCTGATCCTGCTTTGAATGAGAATTGCCGAGCCTAGCCGGGGCCAACGCCAAGGGCTGTGGGTCAGCGCCGCAAAGGCTTGTCGGACAACGCCGACAACGGGCCGAGCTATGTACGCCGCCGTACAGACGCCGCAACAAACCAACGCTAAGGTCAAGACTCACTCAAATACATGCATACTCGCCCGCCTTTGCTTCGCTAAGCGACCCCGACCAAACCATGACAAGTCCAGAGAGTGATCAAACCCTTGCATTCCTTGCCAAGCATTTGGACGCAGGTGCGAGCTCGACTCAAATTGCCGCCTTGGTAGGCAATGTCTGCGCGGAGTTTGACCTTGTCTTGGCGCCCATCGTCGGCAAACGCGGCGTGGCGGCCCTGTTCACCCGCAGCCTGCACATCAGCACCAAGAGCCACCCCTGGCTGTACGGCAGCGAAGGCGGTGCCGGTGGCCCCCCCGCGGAACTTGAACTAACGGCCTTGCGCAGCGCGATCGCGCTGCAAGCCCCGCCAGAAGCAGCGGCCGGCGGCGTTGCAGTGCTGCAAAATTTTTCTGAGTTGCTGGGCAAGTTGGTGGGGCACGCGCTCACCGTGCGCCTGCTTCGCACCCCCTGGCTTACTTTTATGAGCGGCACGACCGCACGGGACAACACGCAATGACGAGTAAAGTGACCATTCACCGTTTGCCCACCGGGGTGCCCGGGCTGGATCAAGTGCTTGGCGGTGGTTTGCCTGAGTTCTCGTTCAATCTGATCGCCGGCCAGCCCGGTTGCGGCAAGACCACCTTGGCGCACCAGATCATGTTTTCGCTCGCCACCCCGCAGCGGCCGGCGATTTACTTCACCGTGCTGGGCGAGCCGCCGATGAAGATGCTGCGCTACCAGCAGCAATTCGAGTTTTTCGACAACGACAGCGTCAATGAGTCGGTGCGCTTCATCAATTTGTCCGAGGACGCCGCCTCCGGTGACCTGGACCGGGTGCTGGCGCGCATTGTGGAAGCGGTCACGGCCCATGAGCCGGGCCTGGTGTTTGTGGACTCATTCCGCTCGGTGATGATCGCCAGCGAGACCAATGGCGATGCCCAAAGCCCCACCCACAGACTGCAGCAGTTTGTGCAGCAGCTCGGCATGATGATGACCAGCTGGCAGGCCACCACCTTCCTGATCGGCGAGTATTTTGTCGAGACCGACGCCAACCCGGTCTTCACCGTCGCCGATGGCCTGATCTGGCTGCGCCAAAGCGTGCTGCGCAATTCGATGGTGCGCAAACTCGAAATTCTGAAGATGCGCGGCCAACCGACGCTGCCCGGCCTGCACACCTTCCGCATCGGCGCCGCCGGCATCAAGATCTTCGCCCCGCCCAGCCTGCCCAGCCTGCCCGACATGGCCCGCGAGCTCGACGCCGTGGCCGAGCAAGCAGTGCCGGCAAGCGCAACTCGTTTGCAGCTGGGTGTACCCGAGCTGGACAAGATGCTGGGCGGCGGCTTGCCGCGCGGCTATTCGCTGCTGGTGGCGGGGCCCTCGGGCTCGGGCAAGAGCATTCTGGCGGCGGCCTTTCTGGCCGAGGGCGCGCGCTGCGGCGAAACCGGTGTGCTGGCCGTCTTTGAGCAACGCTCGAAGCAGTCACAGAACCGCGTCATTGCAGGCCTGGCGGCCAGCGGCCAGGTCAGTGTGGTGGACAGCCGGGCAACGGATCTGTCGATCGACGAGGTCATCATCCTGCTGCAGAGCGAGATTGAACGCACCGGTGCGACCCGCGTCGTGATCGACTCGCTGACCAGCTTAGAGCTGGCCGTGGCGCCGACCTTTCGAGAGGGATTCCGCGAGACGCTTGCGCGGCTGGAGCTTGCCATGGCGGGCGCGGGAGTGACCCTTTTGATGACCTCCGAGCTGGAAGATCGCTACACCGACCTGCGCTTCAGCCCCTATGGCACGGCCTTTTTGACCGATGCCATCATCGTGCAGCGCTATATCGAAATCGACAGCCGCTTGCGCCGCATGTTGGCGGTCGTCAAGGTCAGGGCCAGCGCTCATTCCGATGAGTTGCGTGAGTTCCATATCGACAACACCGGCATTCATGTCGGCGCCACCTTGCCCGACCAAGAGGGCCTGTTGGGCGGGCGCCCTCGCCAAAAAGGCCGGACTGCCTGAGCCCCCGCGCCATGAACCCGCCCCTGACCGAGCCGACCCCAGACATCGCCAGCGCGGAACACGAGCTGGCCAGCGTCACGCAGCGCGTCGAGGCGATGCGGGCGGTGTTGGTCCGACTGCTGCAAGACGTGGTGCGGGCCGAGACCTTTCTCGATCAGCACCAAAGCGTGCAACTGCTGGAAGCCAACGAGCAGCTGGTGCTGACCGCGCTGGACGCGCAGATCGACAGCCAGTCAGCGCTGCAAGCACTGGATGAAGCGGCCCGCGCGGCCGGCCTGGACCCGCTGACCAAGCTGGCCAACCGCGCCTTGACGATGGACCGCCTGGAGCACGCGATCATGCATGCCAAGCGGCAGGGCACGCGGCTGGCGCTGCTGTTTGTCGACCTCGATAAATTCAAGCAAATCAATGACTCGTTCGGCCATGCCGCCGGCGATCAGGTGTTGCAGCAAGTGGCACGATGCTTGCTGACGGCGGTGCGGGAGTCCGACACGGTCAGCCGCCATGGCGGCGATGAGTTCCTGATCCTGCTGGATGACTTGGACGAGATTGATGACGCGCTGCAGGTGGCCGAGAAGCTCGGTAAATTGTTGGCGCAATGCCGCGCAGCGAATCAAAACTGGGGCGACTTGAGCGCCAGCATAGGCATCAGCATTTACCCCCGCGACGCCACCACGGCCGAGGCCTTGATCGCCTGCGCCGACCAGGCGATGTATATGGCCAAACGGCAAGGCCCGGGCGGCGTTTCGTTTTTTGTCGACGCTACCGACCCGCTTGAACTTTCGCCCCTGCCGCCGAACAAGCATGAGCTTGGCCATGAGCACAAGCATTTGCTCTTGCAAGAGGCCAATCAGCAATTGGTGCAGGCGACCCGCAGCGTGCGTGAGCTGCACGCGGCCGCTGCCGCTGCGCAGCAACGCCAGGGCGAGTTCCTAGACAACGTGGCCGGTGAGTTGAATGACCCGATGTCGCCGATTCGCATCGCCATGGCCGTGCTGGGTCGCCCACCCGAAGCCGCGCCCCTGCTGCCGCATGCGCAAAAAATATTGGCGCATCAAGCCTTGCAAGTGCGCGTCTTTGTCGATGATCTGCTCAAGCAAGACAGTATCAAGGCCAAGCCCGATGACACGCTGGTCATGCTGCCCATCGAGCTGAAGCCCCTGCTCGACCATGCCAAGCATCTGTGTCAGGCGCTGCTAACGCAACGCCGGCAACTGCTGATCGTTGAGCACCCCGAGCGGGCGCTATGCCTACAGGGCGACGCCTTGCGCCTGACCCAGGCGTTCACCAATCTGCTCAGCAACGCGATCAAATATTCGCATGACCGCGGCGACATCCGCATCCGCCTGCTGCGCCAGGACCAGCAAGCCGTGATCGAGATCAGTGACGCCGGGATTGGCATCACCGCGCAGGCTTTGCAGACCATCTTCGAGCCGTTCGGACAAGACCCTCACGCCCTCGGGCTGAACGGTAATGGCCTGGGCCTGGGCCTGGGCCTCACCGTGGTGCGCGAAATCATCGAAGCCCATGGCGGCACGGTGCGGGCCAGCAGCGCCGGTGTCGGGCAGGGCAGCCAGTTCATCGTCACCCTGCCGCTGACCGACTGCCTGACTGCCTGACTGACTGACTAACGGCTTACTTCTTCTTGTCCTTGTCGAGCTCGTGGCCAATCACGCCGCCGACGACCGCGCCGCCCACCGTGGCCGCCGCCGCGCCACCCGTCAGCACCGCGCCGCCTGCCGCGCCGATGCCCGCACCGACCACCATGTTTTTGTCACGTTGCGACATGCCGGCACAGGCGCCGAGTGCCAGCAGCAGCGCGGCGCTGACGGCTAAACTTGAAAAGCGTTGAATTGAAATCATCGTGTGGCCTCTTGAGGGATTGAAAACGTTGACCGTAATCGCTGCGGTCGGCAGCGTCTGTATGCCAGCGCACGGACACCCTGAACGGGGCCATTTAGTCTGCACGTTCTTGAAACTCGACCCAAAGGGATATACGTAATGAATGCAATCAAAATAGGCGCCGTGGCGCTGATCGTGGCGGGTTTGCTGGCCCTGGGATATGGCGGCTTCAGCTATACCGAACGCAGTCAGCCGGTCAAGCTCGGACCGATCGCGCTGACGGTGGATGAAACCCACACGGTCAATGTGCCGGTCTGGGCCGGCTTGGGCGCCATTCTGTTGGGCGGCGTTTTGCTGGTATTTGGCAACAAGCGCTGACCACCGGCCGCCCAGGTCGCCACGGCCCTGCGTGCATGCAGAAGAGCCTCGATCCGCGCCTGCTGCTGGTGGTGCGCCACCCGCTGGCCTTTGGCCTCAGGACGCTGCGCAACTTTCATCGCAACCAGGGTTTGTTGCTGGCCGGCGCGGTGGCCTATTACGCGCTGCTGTCCCTGGTGCCGATGCTGATCCTGATCGTGATCGCGCTGTCGCATGTGATCCAGGAATCCGAGTTGTTGCTGACGCTGGGCCGCTACCTCGACTGGCTGGTGCCGGGCCAAGCGCCGGCGATGGTCAGCGAATTGGCGCATTTTCTCGATCACCGCCAGGTCATCGGCTTGACGCTGCTGATCACCATGCTGTTCTCCAGCTCGCTCGCCTTCACGGTGCTGGAGAGCGCGATGTCGGTGATTTTTCTGCACCGCGTGGTGGTGCGGCGGCGGCGCTGGTTGATTTCGGCCGTGATCCCCTATGTCTACATCCTCTGCCTCGGCCTGGGCCTGCTGCTGGTGACCCTGATGACGGGCAGCCTGCAGGCGATGAGCCAGGACGAGGTGGAGGTGTTGGGGCGTGACTGGTCGTTGGGCCGGCCGGCCAATGCCCTGCTCTACCTGCTCGGCTTGGCCGGCGAGGTGGCGGTGCTGACTTCCATCTATATGGTGATGCCGGTCGGCCGGCTTTCGCTCAAGCACGCGCTGTTTGGCGCCGTGGTTGCGGCCTGCTTGTGGGAGCTGTCGCGCCGTCTGCTGGTGTGGTACTTCAGCACGCTGGCCCAGATCGGCCTGGTTTACGGCTCGCTGACGACCGCCATCGCCGTGTTGCTGAGCCTGGAGCTGGCGGCCACCTTGCTGCTGCTGGGCGCGCAGGTGATTGCTGAGTTCGAGCGCTTACCCGTTAACAAAAACCGAGACGCCGATGGATGAACTAGACAAAACCGCAGCCCCACGCCTGCGCATCCCCGCCAACGCCGGCCAGCTGTCGCTGGTGATATTGACCGCGCTGGCCCTGCTGTTCACGCTGCGCTGGGCCAGCCCGGTGCTGATCCCGCTGACCTTGGGGCTGATGTTCAGCTACGCCCTAACGCCCGTGGTCAACGGCTTGGAGCGGGTTTGCCGGCTGCCGCGCGCAGTCGGCGCCGGCCTGCTGCTGCTGAGCCTCAGCGGCGCCCTGGGCTGGACGGCCTACGCGGTCAGCGACGACGCCGTCGAGCTGCTGGAGACGCTGCCCGAGGCGTCCAAGAAGGTGCGCGACGCCGTGCGCGCCCACCGCAGCCCGACGGAATCGACCATCGACAAGGTGCAAAGGGCGGCGGCACAACTTGAACAGGTGGCCCTGGAGCAGGCGGCAAGCACGGGCGGCACACCTACCCCGGCGGCCACGCGCGGCGTCACCCGGGTCCGTATCGAGCGGCCGCAGTTCGATCTCAAGGACTACCTCTGGAGCGGCACCTTGGGGCTTGCGGCCAGCGTGGGGCAGGCGCTGGTGGTGTTCTTCATCACCTTCTTCTTGCTGGCCTCGGGCCAAACCTTTCGCCGCAAGATGCTCAAAATTGCCGGGCCCAGTTTCGGCAGCAAGCGCGTGGCCTTGCAGGCGTTGAACGAGGTCACCGACCAGATTCAGCGTTATTTGCTGGTGCAACTGTTCACCAGCGCCCTGGTTGGCGTGGCGGTTTGGTTGTCGTTCAGCTGGCTGGGCCTGCAATATGCCGCCGTCTGGGGCTTGCTCGCTTTTTGCCTTGATTTCATTCCCTATATCGGCGCCATCATCTTGGCGGTGGGTGCCAGCCTGGTCGCCTTTGTGCAGTTCGGCGGCGCCGATATGGCGCTGGCCGTGGGCGCCACGGTGATGGGCATTCATATGCTGTCGGGCAATCTGCTGGCGCCTTGGCTGATGAGCCGGGCCGCCCGCATGAACCCGGTCGCGGTGTTTGTGGGCTTGCTCTTGTTCGGCTGGCTCTGGGGCATCTGGGGCCTGCTCTTGGGCGTGCCCCTGCTGACCGCGGTCAAGGCGGTCTGCGACCGGCTTGACCCGCTGCAGCCGATTGGAGAACTGCTGGGGGCTTGATGGCGCCAGATCGGCTGTGTACCGAAGCGCACATACAACGTCGGGCTTGCGCCTTAGGCTTGCGGTAGCCAATTTTCAGCAATCAACCACCCAGCTTCGGGAGTCGCCATGTACAAGACCCAGCCCTACAGCAGTGCCTGCAGCGACCCACCGTTGCCTTGGCTGAACGACGCGCCGGTCGGCTTGCGCCAGCCGACGCAGAACAGCGGCAGCAGCGGCGGCGCGAGCAGCGCCCGGATCGCCCAAAACCTGAGCTTGCTGGCGCAACATCTGCCGCTGCGCCGCCGGCTGGTGCACGCGGGCGACACCGTCTTTGAGGCGGGCATGCCCTTCCAGCATTTGTATGTGATCAATTCGGGCAGCGTCAAGGTCGTCAACACCGCCGCGGACGGCCGCAATCAAGTCGTTGGCCTGCTGTTCAGGGGCGATTGGCTGGGTTTTGACGGCATTGCCAAGGGCCAATATGGCTGCACGGCGCAGGCGCTGGAGGTCGGTGAAATCTGGGCCCTGCGCTATGACGCGCTGATGGCCGCGGCCGGCGCCCAGCCGCAGTTGCTGCTGGAGCTGCATGCCGAGATGAGCCGCGCCATCATCCGCGGGCGTGACTCGCTGTTGTCGCTGTGCACGCTGCCGGTGGCGGCGCGGGTGGCGGAGTTTTTGCGCCAATGGGCCGAGTCGCTGGCCACGCGGGGCCTGCGCAATGACCAGATCATTCTGCGCATGTCGCGGGCCGAGATCGGCAACTATCTGGGCATGACGCTGGAATCGGTCAGCCGGGCGCTGTCGAATCTGGAGCGGGCCAAGCTGATTTGCTTCACCGAAAAGGGCCGCCGCATGATACAAATTCCTGACCCGCAGGCCTTGAGTGACTTCATTCAGGCCGAAGCCCAAGCGCAATCCCAACCTCCGGGCTTGACGCTGCAGTGACGCGAAAGGCCACCCGATGAAGGCGACACGCAGCGAGACCGACAGCTTTGGCAGCGTTGACGTGCCCAGCGACGCGCTCTGGGGCGCGCAGACCGCGCGCAGCCTGCAGTTTTTCTCGATTGGCCTGCAACAGGGTCAGCAAATGCCACTGGCCATGATCCACGCGCTGGCCTGGCTCAAATGGGCGGCTGCCCTGGTCAACCGGGACTTGGGCCTGCTGGACGCGACCGAAGCGCAGGCGATCGCCGCGGCGGCGCGCGAGGTGGCGGCGGGCGCGCATGACGCGCAGTTCCCGCTGTCGGTCTGGCAGACCGGCTCGGGCACGCAAAGCCATATGAATGTCAATGAGGTGATCGCCAATCTGGCCTCGCAGGCGCTGGGCGGGGGCCTGGGCGCGCAGCGCTCGATTCACCCGAATGACCAGGTCAATCTCGGCCAGTCGTCCAACGACGTCTTCCCCAGCGCCATGCATCTGGCCGTGGCGCTGCAGGCCAAGCAGCGGCTGCTGCCGGCCTTGGCCGAGCTGCAAGTGGCGCTTTCCGCCAAGGCCGTCGAATGGACGGCACTGATCAAGATCGGCCGTACCCATGGCCAGGACGCCACGCCGGTGACGCTGGGGCAGGAATTTGGCGGCTATGCCGCGCAGCTGCGGCTGTGCGGGGACCATCTCAGTTATGCGCTGCAGGCGGTGCACCGCTTAGCGATTGGCGGCACGGCGGTCGGCACCGGGCTGAACACGCACCCCGAGTTCGGCGCGCGAGTTGCCGCCCTGCTGGCCCAACAGCTGGACTTGCCCTTGACGCAAGCCGGCAATCTGTTCGCCGCCATGGCCGGCCACGAGGCGCTGGTTGGCTTGCATGGCGGGCTCAAGATGCTGGCCATCGCCTTGAACAAGATCGCCTGCGACATCCGCCTGATGGGCAGTGGCCCGCGCGCCGGCCTGGGCGAGTTGCTGCTGCCCGCCAATGAGCCGGGCAGCTCCATCATGCCGGGCAAGGTCAACCCGACGCAGGTGGAGGCGCTGAGCATGGTGTGCGCGCAGGTGCTGGGGCACGACGCGGCGATCGGCTTTGCGGCCTCGCAAGGTCACTTCGAACTCAACGTCTACAAACCGCTGATCGCGCTGAATGTGCTCGACAGCATCAGGCTGCTGGGCGACGCGATGGCGAGCTTTGCCACCCACTGCGTGCAGGGCATCGAGGCCGACACCGAGCACATGAACGATCTGCTCCAGCGCTCGCTCATGCTCGTCACGGCGCTCACGCCGCACATCGGCTACGACCGGGCGGCGCACATCGCCAAAGATGCGCATGCACGCGGCAGCACGCTGCGCGATGCGGCGCTGGCCAGTGGTGAGGTGAGCGCGGCCGACTTCGACGCCTGGGTGCGGCCTGCCGACATGGTGGGCGGCCCGGTGCGCTGATTGCGCCTGCGCGCCCAGCCCTTCAGCTGCTGGCAGGCGGTGGAGCGCTCACCGCAAGCGTGGCACCTGCCGCAGCCGGTGCCGTTGACGCATCGGATGTCGATCCGTCGGGCAAGGTCACCTGCTCGCCCAGTGCCGCCAAGACCTTTTCGGGGCTCATCGCCTGCTGCATGAGGCTTGCGCCCGGGTCGTGGCGGTCCTCGACATTGGGCAGGTCACGCCGCAGTTCTTCGATCAGGTCGATCAGCTTGGCCGTCTTCTGTTCGATGAGCAAGG
>NZ_JANNMI010000096.1:0-1322 GCF_031397715.1 Roseateles sp. | reverse complement strand
GACCGATCTGCACAGCCAGGCCCAGGGCGGGCAGCGGCTGTATTTTGAATTGCTGCCCAGCCGCCTATGTTTGAACGAGAAGACCGGCTCGGTGCGCCCGGAGCGTCTGCTGGAGGCTTGGGTGCGCATGTTGGCGGCGAGCGCTTGTGGCCATGGTCTGCGCAGCGTGCTGGTCGGGCAGGACGCGACGGTGACGGTGGAGCCCTTGCCGCCAGAGCAGGCGCAAGCGCTGTTGAGCGATTTGTTGGCGGCTTGGCAAGAAGGCATGGCTGCGCCGCTGCCGTTGGCGCTGAAAGCCGGCCTGGCCGCGGTCAGCGGCAGTGGCGATCCGGCCTTGATTTATGAGGGCGGGCCGTTCCAGGCCACGGCCGAAGGCGCTGAGGCCAGCCTGGCGCGCCAATTCCCCGACTTTGCGGCGCTGACGGCCGATGGGCGCTTTGCGGCGCTGGCGCAGCGGCTCTATGGGCCGCTGTATGACTGGGTGCTGGCTAACGCCAAACTTGAGCTGCACCAGCCGATGATAAACACCGAAGGCGCGGCATGACGCAGCACAATCAATTGGATGCCGGCAGTTTCCCGCTCTGGGGCAGCCGGCTGATCGAGGCCAGCGCCGGCACCGGCAAGACCTGGACGATTGCCGCGCTCTATCTGCGCCTGGTGCTGGGTCATGGCGGCGAACAAGAAGGCTTCACGCGCCCCTTGTTGCCGGCCGAAATCCTGGTGATGACCTTTACCCGCGCCGCCACGCGCGAGCTGTCGGACCGCATTCGCGCGCGCCTGCTGGAGGCGGCGCAATGCTTTCGTGGCGAGGCCCAGCCGGCCGCTGCGGACGCCTTATTGACCGGCTTGCTGGCCGACTACGCCGGCCCCGCCCAACGCCGCGCCGCCGCCTACCGCCTGAGCCTGGCGGCCGACAGCATGGACGACGCGGCCGTGCACACCATCGACGCCTGGTGCCAGCGCATGTTGCGCGAACATGCCTTCGACAGCGGCTGCCTGTTTGATGAGGCGCTGATCGGTGACGAGCAGGCGCTGCTGCTGGAGGCCACGCAGGACTACTGGCGCGCCCAGCTCTACCCGCTGGGCGCGGCGGCGTTGGACCAGGCGCTGGCGGTGTTTCGCACGGTTGAGGGTTTGCAGTCGGACGCCCGCGCGCTGCTGGCTCAGGGCCTGCCTGCACATGCCCAGGCGCTGGCGGCCCAGCCCTTGGCGCAGTTGATAGAGACGGTGGTCGCCGAGCGCGCGGCCGCCTTGGGCGCGCTGAAAGAAGGCTGGGGCGAGCGGGCCACGGCGATGCGCGTTTGGCTCGACGCTCAGATGGC
>NZ_JANNMI010000066.1:0-2332 GCF_031397715.1 Roseateles sp. | reverse complement strand
ATGATGGCCGACTCGGGCGCTCGTGGCTCCGCTGCGCAGATTCGCCAGTTGTCCGGTATGCGGGGTTTGATGGCCAAGCCAGACGGCTCGATCATTGAGACGCCGATTACCGCGAACTTCCGCGAAGGTCTGAACGTTTTGCAGTACTTCATTTCCACCCACGGAGCTCGTAAGGGTCTGGCGGATACGGCTTTGAAGACGGCGAACTCGGGCTACCTGACGCGTCGTCTGGTGGACGTGACGCAAGACTTGGTGGTGATCGAGGACGATTGCGGTACCGACAACGGCATGGCGATGCGCGCCTTGGTCGAAGGCGGTGAAGTGATCGAATCCTTGCGTGACCGCGTGCTTGGCCGCGTCACCGCGATCGACGTGTTGCATCCCGAGACGCAAGCGCTGGTCTTGCCTGCGCTCAGCATGCTGGACGAAGATACGCTGGACATGCTGGAAACGCATGGCGTTGACGAGATCAAGGTCCGCACCCCGCTGACCTACGCAACCCGCTTCGGTCTGTGTGCCCATTGCTATGGCCGCGACCTGGGTCGTGGCGGCATGGTCAATATCGGCGAAGCCGTCGGTGTGATCGCGGCGCAGTCGATCGGTGAGCCGGGTACCCAGCTGACCATGCGGACCTTCCACATCGGTGGTGCGGCTTCGCGTGCGGCAGTGGCGTCCAGCGTTGATGCCAAGTCCGAAGGCCTGATCGGCTTCAATGCGACGATGCGCTATGTGACCAATGGCAAGGGCGAGTTGGTGGTGATTTCGCGTTCTGGCGAAATCATCATTGCCGACCCGCATGGCCGTGAGCGTGAGCGTCACAAGGTGCCGTATGGTGCCGTGTTGGCTATTCGTGCGGACCAAGCCGTCAAGGCCGGTACCATTTTGGCCAATTGGGATCCTTTGACCCGTCCCATCATTACCGAGTTCGCCGGTAAGGCGCGCTTCGAAAATGTGGAAGAGGGTGTCACGGTCGCCAAGCAGGTCGATGAAGTGACCGGTTTGTCGACCCTGGTGGTGATCGACTCCAAACGCCGAGGCGCCACCAAGGTGATCCGCCCGCAGGTCAAGCTGCTCGACGCCAATGGCAATGAAGTCAAGATCCCCGGCACCGATCACTCGGTGACGATTGGCTTCCCGGTCGGTGCGCTGATTCAAATCCGCGACGGACAAGAATTGGCCCCGGGCGAAGTGCTGGCTCGTATCCCGATGGAAGGTCAGACGACACGCGACATTACCGGCGGCTTGCCGCGGGTGGCCGAGCTGTTCGAAGCCCGTTCACCAAAGGATGTCGGCATCTTGGCCGAGATGACCGGTACGGTCTCGTTCGGTAAGGAAACCAAGGGCAAGAATCGCCTGGAAATTACCGACCCGGATGGCAAGAAGCACGAAGAGCTGGTGCCCAAGGAAAAGAACATCCTGGTGCACGAGGGCCAGGTGGTCAACCGCGGCGAATTGATTGTGGACGGCTCGGCCGACCCGCAAGACATTCTGCGTTTGTTGGGTATCGAAGAGCTGGCGCGTTACATCGTCGACGAAGTGCAGGACGTGTACCGCTTGCAGGGCGTGAAGATCAACGACAAGCACATCGAGGTGATCGTTCGCCAGATGCTGCGTCGCGTGCAAATCACCAACTCTGGCGACTCGAAGTACATCATCAACGAGCAGGTTGAGCGCTCGGAGCTGCTGGACACCAACGACCGTCTGCGCAAGGAAGGCAAGGTCATTGCTACCCACGTTGACGTGTTGATGGGTATCACCAAGGCTTCCTTGTCGACCGACTCCTTCATCTCGGCGGCTTCCTTCCAGGAAACCACCCGCGTGCTGACCGAGGCGGCCATCATGGGCAAGCGCGATGAGCTGCGTGGCTTGAAGGAAAACGTCATCGTTGGACGTCTGATCCCGGCTGGCACCGGCATGGCATTCCACCGTGCGCGTTTGGCCAAGGAGAAGATGGATGACTCCGAGCGTCGCGCCATTGCGCAGCAGGAGGCCGAGGAACTGGCTTCTGCGCAGATGGCGCATGTTGATGCCGGCATGGAAGGCAGCGCTGAGTAAGCACTGAAAGAGTACTGTCCGCAATTGAAAAGGCCGCCCGATGGGCGGCCTTTTTTTCATTCTGACTGCTGCAATATCGGCGGCGTGGGTGCCTGCTGCTTGATCCAGGCCTCCGGTGTCATGATGGCGAGGCCGACCCGCCGTGCACGTTTTGCCAGCGCTAAAACCGCGCGGTCCTTTGAGATTAAAAAGCCGGCTTGTTCGGCCAAGGCCAAGTCGATAAACATCTGATCGTCTTTGTCTCTGCAGACAAGGCGAATCGCCGGCAAAGGCTCGC
>NZ_JANNMI010000054.1:0-3652 GCF_031397715.1 Roseateles sp. | reverse complement strand
GTTCAGGCCCAGCAGATTGACCACCAGGCCCAGCACCAGCATCACGCCCAGGTTGGTCAATAAAAACAAGGCGATACGTTTCACAAACAAGCCTTTCAAAATAGGGCGGGGCAAACAAGGACATTCGGCAAGCAGGCCGCGCTGTGCTGCAAGCCGAAGGCTCGCGACTGGGCGCAGCATCGGGTAAAAATCACTTCCGGTAAACCAGCCAATTCAATAGCTTTGCTCACTTTTTTAGGAAATAACGACGCAGCGCCGGGGCCGACCGTTCAGTCGTCCCGCCGTAGATTCGATCAGTTAGAACTTTCGCTCGAGATCTGCCAGTCGCCGGTTTTGCCCTTTT
Source organism: Roseateles sp. (assembly GCF_031397715.1). Lineage (GTDB taxonomy): Bacteria > Pseudomonadota > Gammaproteobacteria > Burkholderiales > Burkholderiaceae_C > Paucibacter_A. The sequence goes on along the minus strand of NZ_JANNMI010000054.1, from coordinate 3,309 downwards.
GCAGGGTCAAGGTCTTGTCGTTCTTCATCGTCAAGGCGTCGGCGCGGTAGTCCTGCTTGAAGCTGGCGGTGGCGGTGTTGCCGCTGAGCTTGACCTGGATATCGCTCAACACAACGCTGATCTCTTTCTTGCTGGAGATGCGGGCGATGCGATCGGCCTCCCAGGCCTTGCGGCTGGCCGCCCGGCCCTTGAACTCGGGGCTGTAGGCGGCGAAATAGCCCCAGATATCGCGCTTGCTCCAGGCCTGCGCCCAGGCCTCAAGCGCCTTCTGAACGGCCAGCGCCTCGTTGACCGGGGCTTCGACCTTGGCCGTTGGGGCGGGCGCTGCCGGTTTAGCCACTGCGGCGCTTACTGGGCTTGTGACAGGGCTTGTGACAGGGCTTGGCGCCGGCTGCGGCGAACTGGTGCGCGCCGGCGCGCCGGGCTCAAAAATATTCTGCACCGCCGCGATCTTCAGCGGCAAGGTCAAATCCGCTTTGTCCAGTGACAGCGATTTGGCATAGGCCTTCTCGGCCAAACGCGCATGAATATCGCCCAGATTTTGATACGCGGTGGCATAGCCAGGATTGGCCTTGACCGCCTTCTCCAGCGACTCGCGGGCCTTCTCGTAGTCACCCTGATTGGCATAGAGCACGGCCAAATTATTGTAAGGACCGGGCATCTCGGGGTGGCTCGCGACCAACTTCTTGAACACCTCAATCGCTTCCGGGTTGCGCCCCAGCAAGGACAGGGCGATGCCGCGCTGCAAGCGCAGCCGCGCGTCGGTGGGCTTGGCCTTCAGCAGCTCATCGACCTTTTTCAGCCCCGCGGCCGAATTGCCATTGGCCAGCAGCGCCTGCACTTCGCTGACCTCATCGGCATGCGCCAGGCCCGGGGCCAGCGCGCAGGCAAGCGCAGCCGCACAGACCAAAGAACTGGCGCTCATGGCGAGCGATTTTTTTGCTTTCTGAACTATCGACATGGGCGGGCCTTGATTGAAAAGTGCTGAAGCTGTGAGTGCCGCCACCAATGGGGCGAGCTGCACTATAGCGAAGCCATCGCGAAGCCCGCCGCGCCGGTATCTCAGTGGTAGCTGCGCGCGTCCTCAATCACCAAGCCATCATTGGCCAGGCTGCCGGGTGCCGCCCAAACGACCTCGCTGCGCAGCTTGGTGACCTCGCGGATCGTCGCCTCGATTTGCTCGCTCAGGCCCTCGACGGCTGCCATGGCCTGGGCCTCGATGTGCAAGCTCATGCGGTCTTGCGCCAGCGCGCCCTCGACCACCAAGCGCGCCCGGCCCAGGGCCGGAAAGCGCCGCATGATCTCGGCCACCTGGGCCGCATGGACAAACATGCCGCGCACCTTGACCGACTGATCGGCGCGGCCCAGCCAGCCCTTGATGCGGGTATTGCTGCGCCCGGTCGGGCAGCGGCCCGGCAAGACGGCCGACAGATCGCCGGTGCCAAAACGAATCAAGGGGTAGTCCGGATTGAAGCTGGTGACGACCAGCTCACCCACCTCGCCGTCCGGCAGCGGCTCGGCCGTGCCCGGCCGCACGATCTCGACGATCAGCCCTTCGGCCAGCACCAGGCCCTCGCGCGCGCTGGTCTCATAGGCAATCAGGCCCAGATCGGCGCTGGCATAGCATTGGTAGGCCGCCACGCCGCGGGCCAAAAACCAGTCACGCAGGGACGGCGTGAACGCCTCGCCGCTGAGCAGTGCCTTGCTCAAGGACGCCGTCGGCACGCCCAGCTCGGTGGCCTTTTCAAGCAAGATCCTCAAAAAGCTCGGCGTGCCCACATAGGCTTGCGGGCGCAAGTCATTGATCGCCTGCAGCTGCAGCTCGGTATTGCCAACGCCCGCCGGGAAGACGGTGCAGCCCAGCGCATGGGCGCCGCCCTCCATCATTGAGCCAGCCGGCGTCAGGTGATAACTGAAGCTGTTGTGCAGCAAATCACCGGCCCGCACACCGGCCGCAAACAGTGCCCGCGCCACCCGCCAATAGTCAGCCCCCTGCCCCTGCGGCTCGTAAACCCCGCCGGGCGACTGGAACACCCGCTTGGCACCGCGCCCGCCGCGCGCCGCCCAGCCGATCGCCGAGTAGCCCCCAAACGCATCGGTGCATCGCAAGCGCTGTTGGCGCGCCTGCAACTCGGCCTTGCGCGTGACCGGCAAGCGCGCCAGGGCGGCGCGGCTGTTCACGCCGGCCGCGTCAATGCCGGCGAACAGCTCGGCAAAGGCCGGTGCCGCCGCCTTGGCATGCTGAATCTGCGCCGGCAATGCGGCCATCAAGGCGCGCTCGCGCTCGTCCGGATCGGCAATTTCCAACGGGTCGCAAAAGCCTGCGTCCCGCGCTGCGCAGAAGTTTTTGTTCATGCCAATCTCCACTGCAGGCGCCCTTCAAGCCAACCAGCGCTTGCGGCGCTTATAGCTTTTCACGTCCTTGAAGCTCTTTCGCGGGCTGCCATCGTCGCCGCCGCTTAAACCCAGATAGAACTCCTTGACGTCCTCGTTTTCACGCAGCGCCGCCGCGGCACCGTCCAGCACGACGCGGCCGTTCTCGAGGATGTAGCCGTGGTCGGCATAACGCAAAGCCATATGGGTGTTCTGCTCGGCCAACAAGAAGCTGACGCCTTCGCGCTGATTCAGATCTTTGACGATCTCGAACACTTCTTCAACGATCTGCGGCGCCAAGCCCATCGACGGCTCATCCAGCAGCACCATGGTCGGGTTGGCCATCAGCGCGCGGCCAATCGCACACATCTGCTGCTCGCCGCCCGAGGTGTAGGCGGCTAAGGCGCTGCGCCTGGCCTTCAGGCGCGGGAAGTAGGTGTAGACCTTGTCCAGCGTGGCGGCCACAGCGGCCTTGCCGTCCTTGCGGGTGTAGGCGCCGGTCAGCAGGTTGTCTTCGATGCTGAGGTGGGCAAAGCAGTGCCGCCCCTCCATCACCTGGATCACGCCGCGGCCCACCATCGCAGCGGTCGTGAGCTTGTCGATGCGCTCACCGCGCAGCTCGATGCTGCCCTTGGTGACCGCGCCGCGCTCACCCGCCAGCAAGTTGGAGACCGCCCGCAGCGTGGTCGTCTTGCCGGCGCCGTTTGCCCCCAGCAAGGCCACCACCGCGCCTTCCTTGACCTGCAGGGACACGCCCTTCAGCACCAGGATCACATGGTTGTAGATGACCTCGATGCGTGCCGGATACGGCCTTCTCTTCAAGGTCGGGCTTAACCTCCTCCATTTGCAAAACGGCAGCGCGAAGTCCGAGCGACTCCTGAAGGTGGACTCGCTGCGCCGGGAAAGTTTCGAGACAAACGATTCCCGCAAAGACGG
>NZ_JANNMI010000049.1:0-6941 GCF_031397715.1 Roseateles sp. | reverse complement strand
TGACGTGCAACCGCTGTGCGACGACACCGGCGTGGCGATCGGCTTTGTCGGTGTCGCCGCCGACATCACCGAACGTCGCCAGGCGCAGGCCGATTTGCGCATTGCCGCCATCGCCTTCGACTCGCTGGAGGCGATTGCCATCACCGATGCGCGGCAAAACGTCTTGCGAGTCAACCCGGCTTTCACGCGCATCACCGGCTATACGGCCGCAGAAGCGCGCGGCCAAGTGATGGGGCGCCTGCTGCGCTCGGGTCGGCATGAGCCGGGCTTCTACGAGGCGCTGTGGCAGCGTCTGCGCGCCGAGCGGCATTGGCAGGGCGAGATCTGGAATCGGCGCAAGAACGGTCAGGTTTATCCGGAGTGGCTCAGCATCACGGCGGTGCCCGATGAAGCGGGCGCGGTGGTGAACTATGTGGCGGTGTTCGCCGACATCACGCAGAAGAAGCAGGCCGACGAGACCATTCACCAGCTGGCCTTCTATGACGCGCTGACCGAATTACCGAACCGGCGCTTGATGCGGGATCGGTTGGGTCAGGTGCAGGCTGCGAGGGCGCGCCATGGCCGGCCGGCGGCGGTGCTCTTCATCGACCTCGATCATTTCAAGGCGCTCAATGACATGCGCGGCCACTCGATGGGTGACCGCCTGCTGGTGGAGGTGGCCCGGCGTTTGCAGCTGAGTGTGCGGGCCAACGACACGGTGGCTCGTCAGGGTGGCGACGAGTTCGTGGTGATACTGCCCGAGCTGAGCGCGGGGCCCGAACAAGCAGCCGTGGATGCCGAGAACGTCGCCGAGAAGGTGCGCGCCGCACTGGCTCGCCCCTTCTTCCTCGCCGAGCATGAGTGGGTGGGTAGCGCCAGCATCGGCATCAGCATGCTGGGTGGCGATGATGCTTCGCTGGACGAGGTGCTCAAGCGCGCCGACATCGCGATGTACGAGGCCAAGCGTTCGGGGCGCAATGCGGTTCGCTTCTTTGACCCTGCCGCCCATGCCGCGATGCTGGCGCGCAGCGCGCTGGAGGCTGATCTGCGGCATGCGCTCCCTGGCGGCCAGTTGCTGCTGCACTACCAGGTGCAGGTGGACGAACTGGGTTACCCGGTCGGTGCCGAGGTGCTGCTGCGCTGGCTGCATCCGCACCGCGGCATGGTGGCGCCGGGCAGCTTCATCGCGCTGGCCGAGGACACCGACCTGATCTTGCCGATCGGTCATTGGGTGCTGCAGATGGCCTGCTCTCAGCTGCGCCGCTGGGCCGAGACGCCGGCCACGCGCCATCTGCAACTGGCCGTGAATGTCAGCGCGCGGCAGTTCCGCCAGCCCGATTTCGTCGAGCAGATTCGCATGGCGTTGGCGGTCAGCGGGGCCAAGCCGAATCGACTCAAGCTTGAGCTGACCGAGAGCCTGGTGCTGGTCAACCTGGACGACACCTTGGCCAAGATGCAGGCCATCAAGGCGCTGGGCGTGAGCTTTGCGATCGACGACTTCGGCACCGGCCAAAGTTCACTCACCTATCTGACCCGGCTGGCGCTGGACCAGCTGAAGATTGACCAGTCCTTCGTCGCCAAGATGCTCAACGCCCACACCGACGCGGTGATCGTGCAGACCATCATCGGCATGGCCAACAACCTGGGACTGGAGGTGATTGCGGAGGGCGTGGAGACCGAGCAGCAACTGGCCTTCTTGAGGCACAACGGCTGCCGGCGCTTCCAGGGCTATCTGCTGGGGCGGCCGGTGTCGATCGAACAATTCGAGCTGCAGCTGGCGGCCTTGCCGCAGGCCGATGGCTTGACTGCCGAGTCAGGTGCCGGGCGCAGGTCGGCCTGAAAGTCGATCCGTTTGCCTTAGACTGGTGCTCATGCAGCCAGCCCAGATTGACAGCAAGCCAGTCATGCCGACTTCGCCGCGACCCGAGGTGCGACCCGAGGTGCGACCCGAGGTGCGCGTGGCCGTCGTGATGGAGCGCGAGGCCAATCCCAATCAATGGGAGGCCTGGCGCTACAAGGTCGTCGATGTGGTGGCGCAAGAGCCCGCATTCGGCGACCAGCCGCGCGTACTACGCGATGACGGCAAGCTGCAAACCAGCCTGTTCCCCGGCTTCACGCTGCAGCTGTTCGCCGATGAAGCTGAAGGTTACTTCCTCAATCTGAACAGCGGCGCGCCGGTCTGGTTTGTGGTCTGGCGCGTTGATGACGAAGACCCATCGCGGGCCTGGGCCGAGCGCGTCAGCCTCAGCTACACCGAGGCCGGCCGCTGGCTGGATGCGCAGGAGCGGGTCGACAACGTGCCGCTGCCGCACGATCTGGCCGCCTGGTTGCAGGCCTATGTTGCGGAGCATCACAAACCCGAAGTCAAAAAAGAACGGCGCCGGCCGCAGTCGTTTTTGCCACCTGAGCAGCGACGCTGATGGCGACCGAAGACGACAGCGGTGGCAGGCTGGCGCGCTGGAGCCGGCTCAAAATGGCCGCAAGCAAGGCCGAGGTGCCGCCGCCCATCAGCCTGCCGGCCGAGCCGGTTGAAGCGCAGCCGCCGCCCGGCTATGCCGAGGTCGAGCTGCTGACCCCCGCCAGCGATTTCGCTCGCTTCATGGGCGGCGATGTGGACGGCGGCGTGCAGCGGGCGGCGCTTAAAAAGCTGTTCTTCTCCGACCCGCATTTCAATCTGATGGACGGGCTGGACACCTATATCGACGATTACAACAAGCCCGATCCGCTGCCGCTGGCCATGCTGCGCCAGCTCCATCAGTCCCAGGTCTTGGGGCTGTTCGAGCATGAAACAGAAAAATCAGTTGCAATAGATCAAGCCCCCGAACCCGCGAGCCTGCCCGATGACGACGACCACCCTGATCTGCGATTGCAACAAGACGATGACGCTGGACGGCCCGGCGCTGACGAAGGCGCTGGACCCTAACGCCACTGGATCTGCAAAAGGTCTGGACAGCGTCCACACCCTGCTGTGCCGCCGCGAGGCCGGCGCCTTCCAGCGCGCGGCCAAAAGCGGCGACGATGTGCTGGTCGCCTGCACGCAGGAAAGCCAGCTGTTCCTGCAACTGAACCAGCAGACTGCAGGTGCGCTGTCGCTTGCCGAGCGGCCGATTCGCTTCGTCAATATTCGCGAGACCGGCGGCTGGTCCAAGGACGGCGTCCAAGCTACGCCGAAAATCGCGGCGCTGCTGGCGCTGGCGCAGCTGCCGGATGCGGCGCCGGTGCCCACGGTCAGCTACCAATCAAAAGGCCGCACCGTCATCATCGGCGCGCCGCAGCAGGCCGCGAGCGCCGCTGCGATGCTGGCCGACAAGCTCGATCTGAGCCTGTTGGTGCAAGGTCCCGGCGCAGTGCCGCAGACCCGCGCGCTGCCGGTGCATGCCGGCGCGGTTACGCGGCTGACGGGCTGGCTGGGCGCCTTCGAGCTGAGCTGGACGCAGAGCAACCCGATTGATCTGGACCTGTGCACGCGCTGCAATGCCTGCGTGGACGCCTGCCCCGAGGGCGCGATCGATTTCAGCTACCAGATCGATCTGGGCAAATGCAGCAGCCAGCGCGATTGCGTCAAGGCCTGCGGCGCCGCCGGCGCGATTGATTTCGATCGCCCGGCGCGCAGCGTCACCGAGCACTTCGATCTGGTGCTGGACCTGAGTGCCGTGCCCTTGATCACGCTGCACCAGCCGCCGCAGGGCTATTTCCATGCGGCGGACGACGCGCAGCTGATGGCCGCCGTCTTGCAAATGCGCGAGGCGGTGGGCGAGTTCGAGAAGCCCAAGTTCTTCAACTACAAGCAAAAGCTCTGCGCTCACAGCCGCAACGAGCAGATCGGCTGCACGGCCTGCATCGACGTCTGCTCGGCACAAGCGATTCGCAGTGACGCGTCCAGAAAAGGCAAGTCCGGCGGGCCTGGCTTGGCCGGCATCAGCGTCGAGCCGCATCTGTGCGTCGGCTGCGGCGCTTGCACCACGGTCTGCCCCAGCGGTGCGCTGAGTTACGCCACGCCCGGCCCTGACGCCCAGGGTCAACGCCTACGCACGCTGCTCAACACCTATGCCCGCGCCGGCGGACGGGACGCGGCGCTGCTGATCCACAGCCAGAGCGGCGGCGCCAAGCTGATTGGGGAGTTGGGCCGCGCCGCGCGCACGCAGGCAGCGGTGCAGGGCGTGCCGGCCCGCGTCTTGCCGCTGGATGCCTGGCACACGGCGTCAATCGGGATGGAGCTGTGGTTGTCGGCGATTGCCTATGGCGCGTCCCAGGTCTGGGTGCTGATGACCGACGAGGAGGCGCCCGATTACCGCGCGGCCGTGCGCGCGCAGATGGCGACGGCGCAGGCAATTTTGAGTGGTCTGGGCTTCCAGGGGCAACACCTGACCCTGATCGAAAGCAGCAGTGTCGCCAGTCTGGATCAGGCCTTGCAAGCGAAGCCCGCGCAATGCTTGGCGCAGCCGGCCGGCTACCGCGTGCTGGCCGACAAGCGTGCCACGTTGGAGCTCTGTCTGGAACATTTGATGGCCCAAGCCCCGGCGGTGCCGGACGAGATGGCCTTGCCGGCGGCCAGCCCCTTCGGCGGCTTGCTCGTCAATGCCGACGCCTGCAGCATGTGCCTGAGCTGCGTCAGCGCCTGCCCGGCCGGCGCCCTGGCCGACAACCCCGACAAGTTGCAGCTGCGTTTGATCGAGAAAAACTGTGTGCAATGCGGCCTCTGCGCCAGCACCTGCCCGGAAGCTGCCATCACCTTGAAGCCGCGTTTGTTGCTGGCCGATGGCGGACGGCAGAGGAGGCAGCTGCAGGTCTTGAACGAGGTCGAGCCGTTTTGCTGCGTGCGCTGCGCCAAGCCCTTCGCCAGCCCGAAGGCGATTGAGCTGATGCTCGTCAAGCTCGGCGCCCACGCTATGTTTCAAGGTGCGGCGCGCGAGCGGCTGCAGATGTGCAGCGATTGCCGTGTGATTGCGATGCACAGCAACCCGTCAGAAGTCAGGATTGATCAGTTATGAGCAGCAGCGCCTCGATTGAATTTCACGGCCCGGATGCGGCCGAAGAGCTGGCCCGCGCCGAGGTTTACGGCCTGCTGGCCGAGTTGTTTTACGCGCCGCTTTCGCCAGAGATGTTCGGCCAGCTGCGGGTGGCGGTGACAGAAGCGCCCATGGCCGGCGCGTTCCTGGAGGCCTCCTGGGGCGAGCTGGTGGCGGCCTCGCGGCGCTTGGGCTTGGCCGAGATTCAGGCCGAGTTTGTCGCCCTGTTCGGCGGTGTCGGCAAGCCGGCGGTCTGCCTGTTTGGCTCGCAGTACCTGGCCGGGTCGCTGAATCAAAAGCCCCTGGTCGAGCTGCGCAGTGCCCTGGCGGCGCTGGGTCTGGAGCGGGCGCAAACGGTGCTGGAAACCGAGGACCATATCGCCAGCCTCTGCGAAGTGATGCGTTACTTGATTGCCGGTGAGGATGCCGGTGTCAGCAATTTGACCGCGCAGCAGCGCTTCTTCAACAGCCATCTGCGCGGCTGGGTTGACGGCTTTTGCGCTGCGCTGCAAGCACAGCCGCAGGCCGATTTTTATCGCGCCTTGGCCGCCTTCACGCGCGACTTTTTTGCCGTCGAAGCGCAGGGTTTTGATCTGCTTGAAGCCTAGATGTTTTCTGCCCGTGCCTGGCGCGGGTTTGGCGCGATGCAAAGTTTTTGCAACAAGGCTATATTCGCCCAGCATACTTGTTACGGAGTTGATGATCATGAGCATGAGTAGACCGCAAGTCACCGAAAAGATGGACGGCACCGCATCGACTGCCCCGCTGAAACGGCGCGGCTGGTTGCTGGGCTTGGGCGCCGCGGGCGCCGCTGCCGTGGTGGCCAAGGCCATGCCGCTTGGCGTGGTCGAGGAGCAGGTCGTCGCTGTTGCCGAAACGGTGGCGCCTGAGGCCAGTGCCGGCGGTTACCAGCTCAGCCCGCATGTGCTGCGCTATTACGAAACTGCGCGTTCCTGAGTCGCCCCGGATCCTGAATTTTGAAGGCCGACCTACAGGCCTCGTTGGAGACACTATGTTGCTGACACGCAAGAATTCCGCCACGGCATCTGCCTCGACCGGCCTGCTGAACAGCCTCAGCCGCGGCCTTGATGGCCAACGCAAGGCCATCCCGACCATGGACCGACGCGTGTTTCTGCGCCGCTCCGGCCTGGGCCTGGGCGCCGGCCTGGCCGCCACGCAGCTCAGCCTGGTGCAGCGCAAGGCCCATGCCGCCGAGACTGCGTCGGCACCCGCTGCCGGGCCCGGCGCCAAGGTCGAAGTCAAGCGCACCGTCTGCGGGCATTGCTCGGTCGGCTGCGCGGTGGACGCGGTGGTCGAGAACGGCGTCTGGGTGCGCCAGGAGCCGGTGTTTGACTCGCCCATCAACCTGGGCGCCCACTGCGCCAAGGGCGCGGCCCTGCGCGAGCACGGGGCCGGCGAGCACCGGCTGCGCACGCCGATGAAGCTGGTCAACGGCAAGTATCAAAAGATCAGCTGGGATGTGGCGTTAGCTGAGGTCAGCGCCAAGATGCTGGAGTTGAAGAAGCAGTCGGGCCCAGACTCTGTCTTCATCGTCGGCTCCTCCAAACACAATAACGAGCAGGCCTATCTGCTGCGCAAATGGGTCAGCATGTGGGGCAGCAATAACTGCGACCACCAGGCGCGCATCTGCCACTCGACCACGGTGGCCGGCGTGGCCAATACCTGGGGCTATGGCGCGATGACCAATTCGTACAACGATATGCGCAACTCTCGCGCTGCGATGTACATCGGTTCCAACGCGGCCGAGGCGCATCCGGTCTCGATGCTGCATATGCTGCACGCCAAAGAAACCGCCGGCGGCATCCCGGCCGTGATGAAAGAGCTGCATGGCGCCGGGCTGCTGCACGGCGACTGCGTCACCATCACCGGCAAGACGGTGGCGCAGAACCTGGCCGGGCTGCCGCCGCTGCGCGCCGACCAGGACGTGATCCG
>NZ_JANNMI010000030.1:0-37884 GCF_031397715.1 Roseateles sp. | reverse complement strand
GGCCGCCGACGCAGGTCTCCACGCAGTCGGAGATCACCTCGCGCGAGACCAGGCTGTACTTCATGCCCTCGGTGCCCATGGCCATGCCGTCCGAGATCGTCGGCGTGCCGAAGACCTGCGGGTTGGCGCCGGCTTCTTTGAGGCCGATGACGGCCGCGTCGGCGAGTTTTTGCAAGCCGGAGTTGCAGGGCGTGATGGTCGAGTGGCCGTTGGCCACACCAATCATCGGCTTGCCGAAGTCGCTCTCCTGGTAGCCCATGCCGTAGTACATGGAGCGGTTGGGCGCGCGGGCGACGCCTTCGGTGATGTTTTTGGAGCGGCGGTTGGCTGCGGACATGAAAATCTCCTGGAGGTGTGCCGGCAGTATGCGGTGGCGTTGCCTGTTGATCAAATATATTATTGCCTTCTGATTAATACGTTTGGCATATCAATGATCGAATTGCGAACGCTGCGCCAGTTCATCGCCGTGGCCGAAGAGCTGCATTTCGGCCGCGCCGCCGAGCGCCTGCACATGACCCAGCCGCCGCTGACCCAGGCGATCCAGAAACTGGAGACCAGCCTCGGCGCGGCTTTGTTCGAGCGCACCAGCCGCTCGGTCGCGCTGAGCCCGGCCGGTCAGGCCTTGTTGCCCCAAGCACTCACCTTGCTGAAGCAGGCCGATGCGCTGGCGGCGACCGTGCAGGCGGCGGCGCGGGGCGGGCGCGGCCGGCTGCGGCTGGGTTTCGTGTCAACGGTCGGTTATGGCGAGCTGCCGCGCTGGTTGCGGCTGTTCCGCGAGGCCTTTGCCGATATTGAGCTGAGCCTGCGCGAAGCGACGCTGGACGTGCAGCTGCGCGAGTTTGCGCAGGGTGAATTGGACGCCGGCTTCATCATTCACGCGCCCGGCGCCCATCCGGCCGGCTTCGAGCGGCTGAAGATTTCCAGCGAGGCGATGTTGCTGGCGCTGAGCGCTGATGATGTGTTGGCACAAAGCGCGACAGTGGACGCGGCCGCCGTGCTGGGTCAGCCGCTGGTAATCTTCCCGCGCGAGATTGCGCCGTCCTTGTTCGACGCGTTGCTGGCGTTCTACCGCCAACATGGCTGCGAGCCCCGCATCGTGCAGGAGGCGATCCAGATGCAGACCATCGTCAACCTGGTCTCGGCCGGCATCGGCCTGGCCTGGGTGCCGGCCAGCGTGATGGCGTTTCAGCGTGCCGGCGTGGTCTATAGACCGCTGAATGGCGCCGCGCCGATGTGTGAGACCAGCTTGATCTGGCGCGTAGATGCCACGCCGACGGTGGCGCGCTTTGTCGAGCATGTCGAACGGTTGTTGATGGCGCCCGGCAATGACAGCTGATGCACTTGCCGGCGCAGCTCGTCGCAGAACTGGGTTTGTAGCGTCAGCAATGCCGACAATCGATACTCCAGCCATCAAACGCTCACTTTTGCCTATGCTCAGTACGCTTTTCTTCCGCCCCGCCGTGGCTGCCGTCGGTCTGACGCTCGTGCTCGCTGCCAGCCCGGCTGCGCAGGCGGCCCTGTTCAAGGATGCGCAGTTTCAAACCCTGCTGGATGCGGGCCGTTATGAGGACTTAGACCTCGTGGCAAAGACCCGCTTGAAGGGCAAACCCGACGATGCGCAGGCGCTGGCGGCAGCGGCCATGGCCAGCAGTGACGTCTATGACGCGCAGCGTCTGGACGCGGCGGCCAAGTTCGCGCAAGCCTGCCGCGAGCGTGAGCCGCGCGAAGCCGCGTGCTATTACGCGGCGGCCGAGGTGATGGGGCACCAGGTGCAGATGATCAGCCCGCTCAAGGCCGTTGGCATGGTGGGGCGGCTGAAGGAGGCCTTGCACAAGGCCTTGGAGCTGGACCCGACGCTGTACGCCGCGCGCAGCAAGCTGGTGCAGCTCTACCTGTTCACGCCGCAGATGTTGGGGGGCAGCATGGCCAAGGCCAAGGCGCTGGAGGCCGAGATTCGCGCCAGCCAGCCCGATCAGGCGCGCTTGCTGCGGTCCTTGACCCTGGCCTCGGCTGAAAAATGGCCCGAGGCCGAGCGTGAGTTGTTGGCCGTGCGCGCCGGCGCAGATGGTGCCTTGCAGGCCGATGTTCGCGAAGCCTATTCACAGCTGGGTCGTCATTGGATGAAAGAGCAGCAGTTCGACAAGGCCAAGGCGCTTTTTCAGCAATTGCAGCGCGATCAACCGGGCAAGGCCATGGCCGCCTATTGCTTGGCGCGTTTGGCCATGGACCAGCAGCAATACGAGGAGGCGGTGCGCCAGCTGGAGCGCGCCAAGACCCTGGGCGGCGCCCAGCAATTGCCGCTGGACCATAGACTCGGCGAAGCTTTGCTGGGCTTGGGCGACAAGGCCGGGGCCAAGGCAGCTTTTGCGCGCGCTGCGGCCGACAAGCGCGTGCGGCCCAACTACACCAAGGATGCGCGCAAGAGCTTGGCCGAACTGGACTGACCGGCGCCGAGGCGGCATTCGCTGGCGGCGAACTATGATGCGCGGCTGATTTCTCAAGCTGTGTTTCTCAAGCTCTATTTCTCAAGGAAAGCGCAATGTGGGTGCACCCCCAGTTTGACCCGATCGCCATCAAGCTCGGCCCTTTGGCCGTGCATTGGTACGGCCTGACCTATCTGGCCGCCTTTGCGCTGTTCCTGTTTCTGGCCAACCGCCGGGTCGCGCAGCCTCAGTTTGCGCAAACCGGCTGGAGCCGCCGCGATGTCGATGACCTTTTGTTCTTCGGTGTCGTGGGCGTGGTGCTGGGAGGGCGGCTGGGGTTCGTTTTGTTCTACAAACCCGACTACTACCTGCACAACCTGGACGAAGTGCTGGCGGTCTGGAAGGGCGGCATGGCGTTTCACGGCGGCTTGCTCGGCGTGATTGCGGCGATGGCGCTGTTTGCCAAATTGCGCGGGCGCAAGTTTTTTGAGGTCACCGATCTGATCGCACCCTGCGTGCCTACAGGCCTGGCGATGGGCCGGCTGGGCAACTTCATCAATGGCGAGTTATGGGGCCGCGCCGCCGACCCCAGTCTCCCCTGGGCCATGGTGTTCCCGCAGTCGGGATCACCGCTGCCGCGCCATCCTTCGCAGCTCTATCAGTTCTTCGGCGAGGGCTTGCTGCTGTTCGCGCTGCTGTGGTTGTATGCGCGCAAGCCGCGCCAGACCGGCCAGGTCTCGGGCATGTTCTTGATCGGCTACGGGCTGTTCAGATTCATGGCCGAGTATTTCCGCGAGCCCGATGACTACCTCGGTCTGCGCGCGCTCAATCTGAGCCAAGGGCAATGGCTGTGCGTGCCGATGGTGGCGGCCGGCGTGCTGATCTGGGCCTTGTCCAGTCGCCGCAAGACCTGACCCTCTATTTTTTTAGCTTCCATGCGTCAAATCTTCTTCGACACCGAAACCACCGGCCTGGCCGCCGAGGGCGGCGACCGCATCATCGAAATCGGCTGCGTCGAGATGCTGAATCGCCAGTTGACCGGCAACAATCTGCACCTCTACATCAATCCGCAACGCGCCAGCCACGAGGATGCGCTGCGGGTGCACGGCCTGACCGAGTCTTATCTGGCCGACAAGCCGTTGTTTGCGCAGATTGCCGATCAGTTGCTGGAGTTTTTGGCCGGTGCCGAGCTGGTGATCCATAACGCGCCCTTCGACATTGGCTTCGTCAATGCCGAGCTGAAGCGCCTGCGCCGCCCGCCCATCACCGACCTGGTCGGCGGCGTGCGCGACACCTTGCTGATGGCCCGCAATCTCTTCCCCGGCAAGGCCAATTCGCTCGATGCGCTGTGCCGCAGGCTGGAGGTTGATAACTCCAACCGCAAACTGCACGGCGCCTTGCTTGACGCGGAGTTGCTGGCCGAGGTCTATATCCGGCTGACGCGGGGGCAGGATTCGCTGGTGATGGACGATTCGGGCGGCGACTCTCGGTCGCCCGAATTCAAGCTGGCCGCGATCGACCTGAGCTGCTTTGATTTGCCCGTTTTGCAGGCCAGCGAGGCCGAGCTGCAGGCGCATGAAAAGGTCTTGATCGAACTCGATAAGGCCAGCGGCGGAAAAAGAATTTGGCAGGCTGCTTGAGATGTCCCGAAACACCGTGGCATAATCGTGGGCTTCGCAGAGATTGGCGAAAATTAGGGCGGTTAGCTCAGGGGTAGAGCACCACATTCACACTGTGGGGGTCGCAGGTTCGAAACCTGCACCGCCCACCAGAGGCCTCGATCGGCGCAAACTGCGCGAACTGCGCGAACTGCGCAAGGGGTTCAACTGGTGGTTTGATTCAGAAATTCAGGGCGGTTAGCTCAGGGGTAGAGCACCACATTCACACTGTGGGGGTCGCAGGTTCGAAACCCGCACCGCCCACCAGATCAACCTCGCCAAGTCACTCGACTTCGCGAGGTTTTTTCTTGCCCGAAAGTTTTTGTCGATTGGCAAAGCGTTTTTAGCGTCGACACTTGCGACTCACGTTTGAAGCCAGGAGAAGCCGAGCATGTCCCGTCAAAGTCCCGCCTGGTTCGATCAGCAGTACAACAACCGGGCCCGTGTGGCCGACAGTGTCGAAATTCTGGATCGGTGGGCGAAGGCGTCGAAACTGGTACGCGAGCAGGCGCCTTGTCTGCTTGATCTTGCGTATGGCGAGGCGCCGACCGAGCGCCTGGACGTGTTCACCACCCATGTGCCGAATGCGCCGGTGATGGTGTTTCTGCACGGCGGCTATTGGCGTGCGCTGGACAAGTCGGATTGCTCCTTTGTGGCCAGCTCCTTCGTGGACGAGGGCGCGATGGTGGTGATCCCCAATTACTCACTGTGCCCGCATGTCAGCATGGAGCGCATTCCGCTGCAACTGGTGCAGGCCTTGGCCTGGGTCTGGCGCCATGCGGCCGAGCATGGCGGGGACCCGTCGCGGGTGGTGCTGGTCGGCCATTCGGCCGGTGGGCATTTGGCCACCATGCTCAACTGCTGCGACTGGAAGTCGGTGGCGCCCGACCTGCCGCATCATCTGGTCAAGGGCGTGTTGTCGATTTCGGGTGTGCATGACTTGAGCCCGCTGCGGCAGGCGCCGTTTTTGCAGCAAGACTTGAAGCTGGACGCCGACGCCGTGCGCCGCCTCAGCCCGGCTCTGTTCCCCGCGCCCGAGGCGCCGGTTTACGCCATCGTGGGTGCGCAAGAGAGCGACGAATTCAAGCGTCAAAACCGTTTGATCCGCCAAGCCTGGGGCCGCCGCGTGGTGCCGATTTGCGAGGAAATCCCGGGCTGCAATCACTTCGATATCTTGCATGAGCTGGCCGACCCGCAAAGCCGCTGCCATCAGTTGGCACGGCGGTTGCTGGAGTTGCGCTGGTACAGCGCCTTGCTGTGACCGGGCGGGTCGGGGCTCAATAAATCGGCAGCGCCATGAACAGCTTGATGACCAGCGCGTTGGCGATGTCAATGAAGAAGGCGCCCACCATGGGCACCACGATGAAGGCCAGGTGCGAAGGCCCGAAGCGATGCGTGACCGCCTGCATATTGGCAATCGCGGTGGGCGTTGCGCCAAGACCAAAGCCGCAATGGCCGGCGGCCAACACCACCGCGTCGTAGTTGCCGCCCATCACGCGGAAGGTCACGACGATGGCGTAGGCGGCCATGCCGAGCGTTTGCACCGCCAGAATCAGCAATATCGGCAGGGCCAGATCGGCCAACTCCCATAGCCGCAAGCTCATCAAGGCCATGGCCAAGAAGAGCGCCAGGCTGACGTTGCCGAGCACCGACACCTCGCGGTCAAACACCTGATGCAGGCGCAGGCCGGCCAGCACGTTGCGCAGCAAAACGCCGCAAAAGAGCACACAGACAAAGGTCGGCAACTCAACGGCCGTGCCGGCAATCGCCGCAGCCAGCAACTCGCCACCGGCCAGGCTCAGCGCGATCAGAGCCAGTGACTCGATGAAGGAGTTGACGGTAATCAGGCGCGTGGCTTGGGGCTCCTCGAAGTTGCTGGGCACCTGATCCTGATTGTGTTGGGCGCCGGGTGCCCGCACCTTTGTCAGCAGAAATTTCGCCACCGGGCCACCGATCACGCCGCCCAGGACCAGGCCGAAGGTGGCGCAGGCCATCGCCAACTCGGTCGCGCCTTGGATGCCAAACTGCTCGGTGAAGACCTGGCTCCACGCGGCGCCTGTGCCATGTCCACCCGACAAAGTCATCGAGCCGGCCAGCAGCCCCAGGTGTCGGTCCAGGCCCAGCAGCGTGGCCATACCGATACCGATGAGGTTTTGCATCAGCAGCAGGCCCAAAACCACCAGCAAGAACTTCAGCATCAAGCTGCCGCCGGCTTTCAAGCTGGCGAGATTGGCCGACAAGCCGATGGTGGCGAAAAAGGCCAGCATCAAGGGCGTTTGTAAGGAGGTATCAAACTTGATCGTGAAGCCGGTCAGCTGCTGCATCAGCAGCATCAGCAAGGCCACCACCAAGCCGCCCGCAACCGGCTCAGGAATCGTCAAGGCTTTGAGGAAGGCGATTCTTTCAACCAACAGACGGCCAAAAAGCAAAACGAGCGAGGCGGCGACAAGGCTGCCGTATCCACTGATATTCATCGGTCGAGGTCCCGGCAGCTAGGTGCTGTGCATCTGTGCGGGCGATTCTAGACCGCCATATAGCGCCCCGGCCGGTGATTGATGGCGAGCGCCGCATTGATGGCCAGCATGCCGACAATGGACAGGCCGATGCGCTCGGGCGGCACAAAGGCCAGCCCGCACAGCAGGATCACCAGATCCAGCCCGGCCTGCACATAGCCGGCGCGCCAGCCGTATTTTTCTTGCAAATACAGCACCACCACATTGAGCCCGCCCAGCGAGGCGCGGTGGCGGAACAGAATCAGCATGCCGGCGCCGATCAGCAGCCCGCCGGCAAGCGCGGCAAACCAGGGGTTCAGCTCGGCGAATTTGAGCCAGCGCGGCAACACCTCGGCCAACACCGCCATCAAGCTGACTGCCGTCATCGTCTTGAGCGTGAAGGGCAAACCCATGCGCTTGTAGGCCAGCCAGTAAAAAGGCAGGTTGATGGCAAAGAACAGCGCGCCAAAAGGCAGGCCGCTGGCGTAATGCAGCAAGAAGGCAATGCCGACGGTGCCGCCGGTCAACATGCCGACTTGCTTGAACAGCGCCACGCCCAAAGCCACGAACAGCGTGCCGGTGACGATCGCTTGCACGTCCTCAAAGGTGGAATGCTTGAAGCTGCGAGTGATGGTGTCGCGCAGACTCATCCGCCGGTTCCCGCCATGAACCATTTGATGGCGCCTTTGGCGAGGTAGCCGACCATGCCAAAACCCAAGCCCAGCAGCAGCACAAAGGTGCCGAAACGACCGGCCTTGGACTCGCGCGCCAGCTGCAAGAAGATGAACACCATAAAGAGCATGAAGAGGCCGACGCCCCAGCTCAGGCCGAATTGGGCGATTTCTTGCTCGCTATATCCGAACATGGCCGCCCTGCCTTCAGTCGCTGTGGGAAACGAGGTCGCGGTAGGCGTGCCAGCTGGCATGACCCAGCCAAGGCAAGACCACAATGAAGCCCAGCATCAGGCTGGCCATGCCGGCCAGCGTCAGCAGCATGATCAGGCTCGCCCACAAGGCGACCGGCGCCGGATAGGCCATCACCACGCGCCAGCTGGTGAACACGGCACCCAGCACCCCGACGTCCGAGCGGTCCAGCAGCAGCGGCACGGCGATCACCGTGGAGGCGAACAGCGGTGCGGCCAATACCGCGCCCAGGGCCAGCCAGATTTCAAACAGATGCGAATCATCGTTCAACACCACATGGCGCAAAAAATCAACAGGCTGAAGGATAGGGGCAGCGGCAAAGCCGGTGATCAGTGCGGCCGAGGTCATCACCCAACCGGTGCCGGCAAAGGCCAGCAGCACACCGAACACCACCATGCGTCCGTCGCGCGGCCGCCAGGCTTTCAAAATGGCCGCAAAGCTGGGCTTGCGGCCATGTTCAAGATCGCGGCTGATCACATACAAGCCGGTCGCCAAAATGGGTGCCACCAACAAAAAGCCGCTGAATGCACCGGCCAGCAACCAGAAATGATGGCGAGCCATGCCAAAGATCAGGGCCCCGATGGCGGCCAGCACCAAGCCATGGGCGAGCGAAGGGCCGGGGCAACGAATCAGGTCTTGCCAGCCCCGTGCCAACCAGCCCAGCGGCCGCAGCACGGGCACCGGCTTCACCCCAAATTGGCGTGATTGGCGTAGCGCCGCTTCGGTTTCAAGAAATGACATCGGGTCTCACTTTGAATAGGGGCCATCTTGCCATGCGCGGCAGGGTCAGGTCTTGATGGCCATCAAGTCATGCCCGAGGCTTTGCAGGCACGGCGTCGAACCATCGGCCAGGCGGATCCGTTGGGCCCGCTCAAGCTGCGGGTAATGTCCGGCCAAGGAGCGTTCATAGCCGGGGTCGTAATGTTCACGCATCAGCTCGCCGAAGACCGGCCCCCAGGCACCCGCGCGGGCCAGTGCTTGCCAGCCTTGCACGCGCTCGCGGCCGCGCATGCTGACCAAGGCATCGAGCTTGGCGCAGAACAACTCGGGCGTCGCAAAGAAATGGGCGTAGTCCTGCAGCAGCAGCTCAATGCGCGCCGCGTCGGGCATCTCCAGCCAGTAGATATGGTCGCTGGCCCGCATCGCTTCATACATCGACTCGGGCATGCGCACCTGGCCGATCTTGCGGCTTTCGCTTTCAACAAAGACCGGCCGGCTCGCATCCAATTTGCAGAGCTGTTGCCACAGCAAGGTATCGAACCCTTTTTGACTGGGTTGCGGCTGATCGGGCAGGGCCCCCAAGATCGAGCCGCGGTGGGCGGCCAGGCCTTCCAGGTCGAGCACCTGCGCGCCCAGGGAGGCGAGCGTTTGCAGCAGCCGCGTTTTGCCGCTGCCGGTGCGGCCGCACAGCACATGAAACTCGAACCCGGCCGGTTGCGTCAACAAGACCTCGCGCACCTGCGCACGGTAGGCCTGGTAGCCGCCCTGCAACTGGCGAGATTTGAAACCGATCTGGCCGAGAAACCAGGTCAGCGCGCCGGAGCGCTGACCGCCCCGCCAGCAATACACCAGCGGCCGCCAATTGCGATTCAGTGGCTCGGCGTGGGCCTCGATATGCCGAGCAATATTGCGCGCCACCAAGGCCGCGCCGATCTTGCGGGCCTCAAACGGTGAGCTCTTGTAGAGCAGCCCGACCCGGTGACGCTCGTCGTTATCCAGCACCGGCCAGTTGAGCGCGCCGGGCAGATGGTCCTCGGCAAATTCGGCCGGCGAGCGCACGTCGATGATGGCGTCGAAGGCGCTCAGCGACTGGATCGCTTCATCGGCCGCGATCAGCGGCGACGGCGGCGCAAATTTTGGACTGGTTGGGGTCATTTTTGCAGCGCCACTGCGTCGAGCAGCTCGCTCTCGATTTGAAGTTGAGCCTTGTTGTGCTGCAGCGCGGCACCGTCGACCAAAAATGTATCCTCGACCCGCTCGCCCAAGGTTGAGATCTTGGCCAATTGCAGATTGATGCCGTGACGCGCCAGCACGCGGGCGATCGCATAGAGCAGGCCGGCGCGGTCACTGGTGCTGATGGTCAGCAGCCAATGCTGTGCGCGCTCGTCGGGGCGCAGGGCGATCCGCGGCGTGTAGGGGAAGGACTTGACCCGGCGCGACAAGCGCCCGCGCCGCGGCTCGGGCAATGGCCCGGCGGTCAGCAGCGCCTGCGTTAGTTTGTTCTCCACCAGCGACACCAGATCGCGGTGGTGCAGGCCAAGATCGGGGCTCAGCACCTGAAAGGTGTCGAGCGCATAGCCGGTGCGCGTGGTGTGCACCTTGGCGTCCAGAATATTGAAGCCGGCGCCGTCAAAGTAACCGCATATGCGGGCGAACAAATCCTGCGCGTCGGGTGAATAGACCAAGACCTGCAGGCCTTCACCGACCGGCGAGGGCCGCGCTTGCACCACCGGCACCGGGCTTTGCACATGGCGCCACAGCGAGCGGGCGTGCCAGGCCAAGTCACTCGCCTCATGGCGTGCAAAGTAGCTGATCTCCAGCGTTTGCCAGAGCGGCACCTCGGTGCCGGGCAGCATCGAATGCAGGGCCAGCGCTTGCCGGGCTTCTTGTTTGCGGGCCTCGATGTCGGCCGCCAGATTGGGTTTGGCGCCGCCCAAGGCGCGCAGGCTGACCCGGTACAAGTCCTCCAGCAGCTTGCCCTTCCAGGCATTCCAAACCTTGGGGCTGGTGCCGCGAATGTCGGCCACGGTCAGCAAATACAGGCCGGTCAGGTGGCGCACGTCGATCATCTTGTGCGTAAAACGGTTGATCACCTCCGGGTCGGACAAGTCTTCTTTTTGCGCCACCCGCGAGAGGGTCAGGTGTTGCTGAACCAGGAACACGACCAGGTCGGTGTCGACCTTGTCCAGCCCGTGGTCGCGACAAAACCGCTTGGCCTCGATCGCCCCCAAATCCGAATGGTCGCCCCCGCGGCCCTTGGCCACGTCATGGAATAGCGCAGCAATGTAAAGCAGCTCCGGCTTGGCCCACTGCGCGGCCAACTGTGAGCAAAAGCTGTACTCATGCGCATGCTCGGGGATGAAAAAGCGCCGCACATTGCGCAAGACCATCAGGATGTGCTGATCGACCGTGTAGACATGAAACAGGTCGTGCTGCATCTGCCCCACGATGGCGCGAAACACCCACAAGTAACGCCCTAGCACCGAGGTCTGGTTCATCAAGCGCATCGCGTGGGTCTGGCCCTCGGACTGGCGCAGGATCTGCATAAAGGTCGCGCGGTTGACCGGGTCACGCCGAAACGCGCTGTTCATCAAGTGGCGGGCGTTGTACAGCGCGCGCAGGGTGCGGGCCGACAAACCTTTGATGCCGCGGGTCTGCTGATAGACCAAGAAGGTGCGCAAAATGGCATGCGGCTCGCGCTGATAGAGGTCGTCCGAGGCGACCTCCAGCATGCCGGCGCGGTCCAGAAAATGCGCGTCGATCGGGCGCATCAGCCCCTGCTGCGAGCCGTTGATCTGCTCCTCCAGATTCAGCAGCAGGATCTGATTCAGCTGGGTGACCGCCTTGGCGGCCCAGTAGTAACGCCGCATCAGCACTTCGGACGCCCGCTGGCCGGCGCTGCTTTGATAGCCAAAACTCTCGGCCACGGCGGTTTGTTGGTCGAACACCAGGCGGTCTTCGCGGCGGCCGGCCACGCAGTGCAGGCGGGCGCGAATCAGCTTGAGCAGGCCTTCGTTGTGCTGCAACTGGCGGCTCTCAAACGCGGTGATCAGGCCGGCCTGGGCCAGGTCCTTCCAGGTCTGGCCCAGGCCGGCGGCGCGGGCAATCCAGATCAGCACTTGCAGGTCACGCAGCCCGCCCGGGCTTTCCTTGCAATTGGGCTCCAGCGAGTAGGGCGTGTCGTCGTATTTGGTGTGGCGCTGTTGCGCTTCCAGCGTCTTGGCACGTAAGAACGCGCTGGCATCCATCGAGGCTCTGAGCAATTGCTCCAGGCGATCGACCAGCGGCCGCTCGCCGGCCAGCCAGCGTGCTTCCAGCAGTGCCGTCTGGATCGTCACATCACCGGCCGCTTCATCGCGACATTCACCCAGCGTGCGCACCGACGAGCCAATCTCCAGGCCGATGTCCCAGCAGGCGCTGATGAAGGACTCGATGGCGGTCTTGACCGCGCCGTTCTGGTGCGCTTCCATGCCGTCGGGCAGCAGCAGCAGCACGTCAACATCGGAATAGGGGAACAGCTCGGCCCGTCCGTAGCCGCCGACGGCTACCAAGCTGGCGCCGGCCGGCATGTAGCTGCGCGTCCAGAGCAGCTGCAGCGTTTGGTCGACCTGCTTGGCCAGCGCGCGCAACAGTCCGCTGGCGGCGCTGACCGTGGGCCGGCCGTTGCGAAAGCTGTTGAGCAGCGCCTGCTTGCCGGACTTGAATTGCTGACGCAGCTCGGCCAAGCTGGTGGGCTCGCAAGCGCTGAGAGGCAGAGTCGGCAGAGTCACCCGCTCAGCCGGTGATGAAGGCGGGCGGCGCAGGGCTGCCGGCCGACAGCGTGAACACCTCGTAGCCGGTTTCGGTGACGATCAGCGTGTGTTCCCACTGCGCCGACAGCGACCGGTCCTTGGTCTTGATGGTCCAGCCGTCATTGCCTTCCTTGATTTCGCGCCGGCCGGCGTTGATCATCGGCTCGATGGTGAATACCATGCCCTCGACCAACTGCACCAGGGTGCCGGGGCGGCCGTAATGCAGCACTTGCGGCTCTTCGTGGAAGACCTGGCCGATGCCGTGGCCGCAGAACTCTCGCACGATGCTGAAGCCGGCGTTCTCGGCAAAGGTCTGGATCGCGTGGCCGATGTCGCCCAGGTAGGCACCGGGCTTGACCTTGGCAATGCCCTTCCACATCGCCTCATAGGTAAAGGCGCACAGGCGCTTGGCCGCGATCGAGCCTTCGCCGACCACAAACATCCGGCTGGTGTCGCCATGCCAGCCGTCCTTGATGACGGTCACGTCGATATTGACGATGTCGCCGTTCTTCAAGGCCCGGTCGTTCGGGATGCCGTGGCAGATCTGGTCATTGACCGAGGTGCAGATCGACTTGGGGTAGGGGATGTAGCCGGCCGGTGTGTAGTTCAGCGGGGCCGGAATCGCTTGCTGCACATTGACGATGTAGTCGTGTGCCAGCTTGTCCAATTGGTCGGTGGTGATGCCGGGTTTGACATGCGCAGTCAGCATGTCCAAGACTTCGGAGGCCAAGCGCCCGGCAATGCGCAAAGCGGGAATGTCGGCGCCGGATTTGATCGTGATCGTCATGTTTGCAGTTTAACTGTGTCAATCAGCGGCAGGCTTGGGCGTACTTTGGACGGCGAGTCGGGTAAACCCATAGCTGCCACTGCTTCAAGCCGACGACACAATCGTCACCTTGCAATAACCTGGCGGAGTTACATGAAAAAACTGTCCTTGCTTGACTTGGGTTTCTTTGTTGCCGAGTCGAAGGCCAGCCCCAAGCATGTCGGGGGCTTGCTGATGTTCAAGCGCCCACCCAAGGCGGGCGTTAGCTTTGCGAAGAATCTTTACCGCGAGTACCTGGGGTTCACCGAGGTGGCGCCGCCCTTCAACCGAGTGATCACGTTTTCATTGACGGCGATGCCGCAGTGGCGAGACGCCGAAGTCGACCTGACGCAACATATTTTTTATCACAAGCTGCCGCGCGGCGCCAACGACCGCGAGGCGCTGTATGCCTTTGTCGCCACGCTGCACGAACCGATGCTGGACCGCGCGCGCCCGTTATGGGAGATGCATGTGATCGACGGGCTCAGCGAGGGTCGCTTTGCCTTCTATCAAAAAATGCATCACGCTTACGCAGACGGCGTGACGATGGCGCGCTGGACCGCCGAGGGCCTGGCCGATTCGGCCGAAGCGCTGGAACTGACGCCGGTTTGGACGCTCCAGCATGGCGGCCATGGCAAGGGAAAACGGCGCATCGGCGTCAAGCGTCAAGACGAGTTGCTGCAGGCCGTCTGGAAAGAAATCAGCGGCACCAGCCTGCGCTTATTGGGCATCAGCCGCTTGGCGGCGATGTTGTTTTTGGAGAGCGTCAAGCTGACCAAGAATGCGATCGCTTTGCCCTTTGTGTCCAGCGCCAAGACACCGTTGACCGGCCAAGTAACGTCGGGGCGGCAGTTCACCACCGCAGGCGTGTCGATGGAGCGGGTCAACCGCATCCGCGAGCGCACCCGCTCCACCATCAACCATGTGGCGCTGACCTGCCTGGACGGTGCTTTGCGCCGTTACTTGGCCGACCAGGGCGTCGAGCTGCGCCGCCCGATCACCATACAGATGCCGGTCAATCTGCGCAAAGAGGGTGAAAAAACCGCCGGCAACAAGATCGGCATCATCCAGGTGGAGCTGTCCGCGCCGACCGAAGACCCCTATGTGCGGCTGCGCAATATCGGCTTCTCGCTGCGCAATGTGCGCACCATGATCGACAGCGTGTCAGCCGAGGCGATCGAGTCCTACACCCTCATCACCGGCCTGGTGGCGCAGATCGCCGAGATGCTGAACCTCAGCAACACCTTGCCGCCGATGGGCAACACCTTGGTGTCCAACGTACCCGGCCCGAAGTCGCATCTTTTCGTCAAGGGCGCGCGCATGGAAGAAATGCATCCAATCAGCACGCTGCCGCCGAGCAATCTGCTCAATATCACGCTGTTCAGCTATGCAGGAGATTTGTTCTTCGGCTTGATCGCCACCGACGAGCTGCCCAATTTGGCGCTGCTGGGGCGTTATGTGCAGGAGGCCTTCACCGAGTTGGAAGCCTCGGTGAGCGAGGCGCATGCGGTTTAGCTAGTCTTTCCAGACGATAGTGCCGGTGTAAGCCGTCACCAAGATCAGGATGCCGAAGGCGATCCGGTAGTAGGCAAACGGCGTGAAGCTGTGGCTGGAGATATAGCGCAGCAGCCAGCGCACGCAAACCCAGGCGCTCAGGAACGAGAACAGCAGGCCGACGCTGAACATCGGTATGTCGTCCACACTCAACAGCGCGCGCTCTTTCAAGAGGCTGTAGGCGCCCGCGCCAATCAAGGTCGGGATGGCCAGAAAAAATGAATAGTCGGTCGAGGCCTTGCGTGACAAGCCCATCAGCATGCCGCCAATGATGGTGGCGCCTGAGCGGCTGGTGCCGGGCACCATGGCCAGGCATTGAATCAGGCCGACCTTCAGCGCATCCAGCGGCGTCATGTCGTCGACCGAGTGGATACGCACTGCTGTTTGTTGGCGCTTCTCGGCCCACAAAATGATGAAACCGCCAATGATGAAGGTGCTGGCCACCACGGTCGGCGTGAACAGATTCGCCTTGATGGCCTTGCCGAACAACAGGCCCAAGATGACGGCCGGCAAGAAGCCAATCGCCACATTGAGCACGAAGCGGCGCGCGCGTGCATCATGGCCAAGGCCGGCCGCCACCTCACGCAGGCGCTGCCAGTAAACCAGGATCACGGCGAAGATCGCGCCGGTCTGGATGGCGATATCGAAGACTTTGCTCTTGGCGTCATCAAAGCCCAGCAAGGCGCCGGCCAGAATCAGGTGGCCGGTGCTGGAGATCGGCAAAAATTCGGTCAGCCCCTCGACGATGCCCATGATGGCGGCCTTGATCAGCAAAATGGCGTCCACACGGGGCTCCCTTGTTTTTTGAATGGGCGCGATGATAACAAGCGGGTATGTCGATCGCAGGGCTGCGGGGTGTGAGAGTCAGGCCTAGCACCTGGGGCGAGCGTCAAGGAGCTAGGTTGGAGCGCACAACGTGAACCCCAACGGCAGCTGCGGCCTGACCTTGCAGCTTGCTTGGAGCTGATGGACCGACGCTGATGCCAGTAACGAGCTACCTGGTGTGTTTCGCTTGCTCATACTTCGTCAGCTTGAGCACTTGAAGGAGCTCGATCGGCAGGTTCATGAGATCGAGGATCAGATTGTTGCGTGGCATCGTGAGAGTGAGGACAGTTGCAGTTTGGCCAAGATGCCTGGGGTAGGGCCGATCACGGCCAGCGCGATGGTGACCAGCCATGCCAACACGATGGACATCGCCACGACACTCAGCAGGAACAGGGTGAGCGGAATGTGCGCTTGGGCGGTGCCGTCGATGAAGAACAGCGGCAGGTGCCACACCCAGTGCGTATCCGCGCCAGCCGAACTCTGCCCTCAGGGCCACCCAGCAGAGGAACCAGCGGCAGATTCACGAGAGTCATCAGCAGCTGCCCGGATGGTGCCTGCAGCGTCATGGCAAGAACTCGTAGCTCAGTTTGTTGACGCGCCCGACGAAGTAGACCTTGCGGCCTTGCGGCCGCACCCAGGCGGCCTCACCGGTCATCGGGATCAGCATGCCGCCTTGCGGCTGGTAGTCTGACAAGGCGCAGTCCCACGGCAGCATCACCATGAACCCGTCCTTGCCCGCACCTGCGCCCCGTGCGGCGGCGCGCACCGAGGCAATCAAGCCGGCATTGTTGAACCGGAACAGCAGGGTCAAGGTGATCGGGCCATCGGCGATGGTGGCGTTGGCGCAAGCGTCGTCCACCCCGTCCCAGCGCACGCCCTGGCTGGGCAGCAAAGCGGTGGGGTACCACGGGCTTTCTGCAAAGTAGCGCATGAACTCGCCGCGCGCGATCTCGCCTTGTCCTTGCGAGTCGGCCACGCTGAACAAGCCGAACACCTTGGCAATCAACCGGCCGTGGCCGGCGATGTAGCTGTCCTCTACATGCGCGGATAGGCCGGGAAACATGTTCACCCGGGCGTCCCACAAGAAGCCCGGCTTGCGGGTGACCACCCGCTGCCGCGATGTGAAGGGCTTCCACTGCTCGGCAGTGGCCGACATATTCATGCTGCCGTTCATTTCGATGGTGGCCGCCACGATGATGGGCTGTCCGTCCGCAAGTACCGCGCGGAAGTAGCGTTGCACCGGCGCGGGCAGGCCATCGAGTTCCCGCGCGTCGAAGCGCGCCGGTGACGGTAACCGGCCCTGGGCGTTGACGCTGGCCGATTCGAGTTGGGTGGCGTGCGTGCGGATCATCTCGGCCCATCGGGCGGCCCCGACGGCGCGCAACCCGATCGCTATGACCACCAGCGCACCCAGAACGATCCCCAGCCACAGCATCACGGTCATTGCAGATCCAATGGTTCGAACCGGGTCGCTCACACCAGCACGGCCTCGACCGGCCGCCGCAGCGAACGTGGCAGCAATGGGCCACGACCGAATCGCACCACGAGGTCCGGCCGCTGTCCACTCAGGCCCAGCGCGGTGGCGAATTGCGGGCGCAGTGCCGCGACTTCCACCGGCTGGTTCAGGAAGGCATTGCGTAGACCCAAGGCGGTGGTCTGCAGCGCGAAGCGCTCGTAGCAGCGTCCCACCTCCACCCAGTGCGATTTGTCGGCTGCTTGGCCTACGAACACCGCGATGCCGGCGGAACTGCGCACCTGCCGCGCGTATTTGTCGTTCTCGCCCTTCGCGGTCAGGAGCCAGCGAAACGCCAGATCGCCGATCCATGACGGGATGTTCGGGTTGCCCGAAGTCACGCTGTAGAGCCCATCACGCATACGAACGGCATCTGTGTCATTGAAGCGGATCCAGGCCTTCAGTTCCTTGACGAAGGCCGCGTCGGCTAACTGCGCGGTGTTGCCTTGAATCACATAGTCCAGCGCCTGCTCCATCGCCGGGCGTTCCGTCAGCAGCAGCAGGCGCACGGTGTCCGAACTGCCGGCGCGTTGCAGCAGCGCCAGTTCTTCTCTGGTCAAAGGTTTGCCGTCGTAGTCACCGCGGGTGCATTGGCGCAATGGGATGGCCTTGAAAAGGGGCGTGGTCCGAGCTCGGGTGGGCTCGAGCATTACGCGCACGGCATTGCTGGCAGGATCGAACTGCGCCTCGCCCATGAGGCCGTGGGCGAGTGCGGCCTGGACCAAGTTCTCGGCGGCGCAGCCCAGCGAGACGAAGACGTGATGGTCATCCGGGTCCACCGCTGGGCAGCGACGCGCCAGGTCGGGCAAGATGGTGATCGACCGACCCTGGGCGCCCAGCGCAAACTTCCAGCACTGCGTGTTGTGGCTGGACGGGGCCAGCGTGGCGCAGCGAACCAGTTCGTGGCTGAGCGCGGCCCCACTGAGATTCGTCACGGCGCCCGGCCGCCAAGTGCGCACTGCGACCGCTTCGTAGCCGTCGGTCGCAGGCTCCTGGGAACAACCTGACAACACCAACGCGCTGGTCGCCAGCAAGGGCGCCGAAGCCGTGAACTGCCTACGTGTCATCATAATTTCAGTGTCCGAAGTGGTCGACGCGCGGTCGCGAACAGTGCTGCGCCCACCACGCCTGCCGCAATGAGGCCAATGGGCTGCTCGGTGTGGGTGGCGTTGACCGGCGCAAGCCGACCAGACCGCGACGAAACCAAGGGCCGCGAGAATCCACTGCACGTGACCACACGGCCACGTTGTCGTCACTGAAGACACCGTAAAACTGAATGATCGTGGATTGAGTCGCCATGAACCCTAGCGTGGTGTCAAAGGCAGCGGCAGTCTGTGCGCTCCCGAACTCAACGTGATGGTTCCGGGCGCAGTCGTTTGAACTCCTGGCCTCAGTCACCAGCGCGCTGGCTAGAGCCAAGCGAGCGCCGAGTAGAAGGCTGCCGAGAGCGTGGAAATAGAAGTTGATTGGGCTGCGTGACAGCTGTCAGTGGTGAGCGACGGCAGTTGGCCGGCTGCCCGAATTCACTCGGCGAAGGCAGATAGCCGCCATGGGTACAAATCTGAGCTCCCAATTCGTCGAGCATTTCCGCGGCCACAGTCGACCTCTGCCGCAACTGTTGCAACTGCGCGGCGGCGATTGCGGCTGAGTGCGGCTGAGTGCGGCCGATGCAGGCAGACGATGGGCCGGTATAGGCTCTGCACCGTTGACCCCTGGCACGCGCTCGCCTACATTACTGACCAATTGGTCATTAGTTGCTGCCGCACTTGAGTACAAACCCCCGTCAACGTCGCAAGGAGGCCCGCCCGCAGGAGTTGCTGGCCGCGGCCCTGACCTTGTTTGTTGAAAAAGGTTTCGCCGCGACGCGCTCGGAGGAGGTGGCCGCGCTGGCCGGGGTCTCCAAAGGCACGCTGTATCTGTACTACCCGAGCAAGGACGAGTTGTTCAAGGCCGTCGTGCGCGAAAACCTGTCCGCGCGCATCGCCGAGGCCGCCGTGTTGGCCGCTCAACATCAGGGTTCGGTGACTGATTTGCTTTGCCATGTGATGAGTGAATGGTGGCGCCAGGTGGGCCTGGGCACGGCCGGCGGCATAGCCAAGATCATGATGGCCGAGGCGCGCAACTTTCCCGAGTTGGCGCGCTTTTATGTCGACGAGGTGGTGCTGCCCACGCACCAACTGCTCGGCGGCTTGATCGAGCGCGGCATCCAGAGCGGCGAGTTTCGCCCGGTGCCAGTGGCCGAGACCGTGCATGTGCTGGTCGGGCCGATGCTGCACATGATTCTTTACCAGCACTCGCTCGGGGCTTGCAAATTACACGGCCCCACCATCGACCCGCCCGCCGTACTGGCGGTGCAAATGGATTTGATTCTGCGCGGCCTCCTGATGAGCCCCACTGAGAAAGCAACTGTTCAATGAAGAAGTGGCTGAAGGTTTCCCTGGTGGTACTCGCCGTTGCCACGCTGGCGGCGGTCGGCTTGCGCCAGATGAAGGGAATGCGCGCCGCCAAAGAGGCGCAGGCGCAGGAGCAAGCCAAACCTCGCAGCGGCTTGGCGCTGGCGGAAATGGACGTCGCCACCGTCAGGCGCGAGCGCTTTGCCGGCAAGTTGGAAATTTCCGGAAGCTTGCGGGCCTTTGAGAGTGCGGTGATCAAGGCCAAGGTCGCGGCCGAACTGGCAAGCTTGACGGTGCGTGAGGGCGACAGCGTGCGCGCCGGTCAAGTCCTCGGTCAGCTCGATACGGTCGAGTTGGACTTGCGCGTGCGCCAGGCCGAGCAAAACGCCAAGAACGCCAAAGCACAACTCGATATTGCCCGGCGCACCTTGGAGAACAACCAGGCGCTGGTGGGTCAGGGCTTTATTTCCAGCACGGCCTTGGACAATGCCGTGGCCAGCACCGCCGGCAGCGAAGCAAGCTTCATGGCGGCCCAGTCGGCCGTTGACCTCGCGCGCAAGGCGCGCGCAGATGCGCGGCTTGTGGCGCCCATCGACGGCCAAGTTTCGCAGCGGCTGGCGCAACCGGGCGAGCGGGTCGCGATCGACGGTCGGCTACTTGAAATCGTCAATCTGAGCCAGCTGGAGTTGGAGGCCGCCATACCACCGGAGCTTGCCGCCGGCCTGAAGGTCGGTGCCAAGGCTTTGCTGCAGGTGGACGGCATGGAGCGGGAAGTTCCCGCCACCGTGGCGCGCATCAACCCGGCCGCTCAAGCCGGCTCGCGTGCGGTCTTGGTCTATCTGAAGGTGGCCGGCCAGGCCGGTTTGCGCCACGGCATGTTTGCGCGCGGCCGCCTCTTGATGGATGAGTACGAGGGCTTGGTGGCGCCGGTGTCGACGCTGCGCTTCGATAAGGCCCGGCCCTATGTGATGCAGATTGTGGACGGCAAGGCGCGCGCCCGGGATGTGGAACTCGGCCGCAGCGGCGAGCTGCGTGGCCAGGCCGTGCAGGAGTTGCGCAGCGGCGTTTCGGAGGGTGCGTTGCTGCTGACCGGCACGGCAGGGCAGGTGGCCGATGGCACGCTGCTGACCCTGCCGCCTGCGGCCGGCGCCGCCGCAGCCCCTGCTTCGGCTTCGGCTTCGGCCTCAGCGCCCTGAGCCGGCCACAGCGCCATGTGGTTCACCCGCGTTTCGATCAACAACCCGGTCATGGCCGTGATGGTCATGCTGGCCCTGGTGGTGCTGGGCTTGTTCAGCTATCAACGTCTGTCGGTCGATCAGTTCCCGAATATTGATTTCCCCACCGTGGTGGTGCAGTTGGACTATCCCGGCGCCTCGCCGGAGATTGTCGAGAGCGAGGTGACCAAGAAGGTCGAGTCGGCGGTCAATACGGTGGCCGGTATCAGCGCCTTGACCTCGCGCTCTTACGAAGGCAGCGCGGTGGTCATCATCGAGTTCAACCTCGATGTCGATGGCCGCAAGGCCGCCGAGGATGTGCGCGAGAAGGTCGCCTTGATGCGGCCGCTCTTGCGCGACGAGGTGAAGGAGCCGCGCATCTCGCGCTTCGATCCGCAGAGCACGCCGATTTTCAGCGTGGCGGTCTTGGCCGAGGACCAGCAAAAAGGCACCCAAGAGCTGACGACTTGGGCTACCCAGGTCTTGCAAAAACGCCTGGAGAATGTGCGCGGCGTCGGCTCGGTGAGCGTGGTCGGCGGTCTGCAGCGCCAGATTCAGCTGCAATTGCGCCCCCCGGACATGGAAGCGCTCGGCGTCGGCGTCGATCAGGTGCTGGCCGCGGTCAAGAGCGAAAACCAAGAGCTGCCGCTCGGCACCATCCGCTCGAATGAAGCGGAGAGGGTGGTGCAGATCAATGCGCGGCTGAAGGTGCCCAGCGACTTCCGCGACATCGTGGTGGCGCGCAAGGGCGGCGTCTCGATCAAGCTCTGGCAGGTCGCCGATGTGATCGACGGGCCGCAGGAGGTCGAAAGCCTGGCGCTGTACAACGGCCAGCGCACGGTGCTGCTGAGTGTGCAAAAAAGCCAGGGCGAGAACACCATCGAGGTGGTTGACGGCTTGATGCGGGCATTGAAAGACTCGGCCAATGTGATGCCGGCGGGCATCCGCACCGAGATCAACCGCGATAACTCGCGCGCGATCCGGGTCTCGGTCGCCAATGTGCAGCGCACCTTGTTGGAGGGCGCGGCGCTGACCATCCTGATCGTGTTCTTGTTCCTCAATTCCTGGCGCTCCACCGTCATCACCGGCCTGACCCTACCGATTGCCTTGATCGGTACGTTTTTGTTCATGTATGCCTTTGGCTTCACCATCAACAACATCACCATGATGGCGCTGAGCCTGTGCGTGGGGCTGTTGATTGATGACGCCATCGTCGTGCGCGAGAACATCGTGCGCCATGTGCAGATGGGGGCGTCGCCCAAGCAGGCGGCCTTGGATGGCACCGAGGAGATCGGCCTGGCGGTGTTGGCCACCACGCTGTCCATCGTGGCGGTGTTTCTGCCGATCGGTTTCATGGGCGGCATCGTCGGCAAGTTTTTCCATGAGTTCGGCATCACCATCGTCGCGGCGGTGCTGATCTCGATGTTTGTCAGCTTCACGCTGGACCCGATGCTGTCCAGCATTTGGCATGAACCAGATACCCGGTCGAACCTGTATGACAAGACCCTGGGCCGCTTGACTGCGCAGGTGGACCGTTTCACCGAATGGCTGTCGAGCGCGTATCAGCGCATCTTGACCTGGTCGCTGCGCCACAAGGCGCTGACGCTGTGGATTGCTTTCGGCACTTTTTTGTTCAGCTTTGTGCTCTTGGGCGGGGTCGGCAAGGAGTTCGTGCCCAAAGCCGATCTGTCCGAAACGCAAATTAATTTCTACACGCCGGTAGGCTCGGCGCTGGAGGTGACCGAGGTCAGAGCCCGGCAGATCGATGCGCTGCTGCGCGAGCTGCCCGAGGTGCGCTACACGGTGACGACGATCAATAGCGGCTTCGCGGCCGGCAAGATTTATGGCGCGATTTATGTTCGGCTGGCCAACCGCAATGAGCGCACCCGCAGCGTCGCCGATCTGGCCCAACCGATGCGCGACAAGCTGAGCGCGGTGCCCGCCATCACCATCACCAATATCGGCCCGACCGACTTGGGCGGGGGTAAAAGCCTTCAGTTCTCGATTCAGGGCACGGATTTGGGCGAGTTGGCGCGGCTCTCTCGGCAAATTCAGGCCGAGATCATCAAGATCCCCGGCCTGGTTGATCTGGACAGCTCGCTGAAGGCGAATCGGCCAACGGTTGCGATCGAGGTCAAACGCGACGCTGCCGCCGACGCCGGGCTGAACGTGAATGCCTTGGCCGGCTCGCTGCGCACGCTGCTGGCCGGCACCACGGTGGGCAACTGGCGCGCGCTGGACGGTGAAAACTACGACGTGATCGTGCGCTTAGGCCCGGCCGGCCGCAAGGCCTTGGCCGATCTGCAGCAATTGCCTATCAATGTGACGGCCGCGGCCGATGGTTCTGCCCGCGTGGTGCGCCTGTCGCAAGTGGCCGAGGTGAGCGAGTCGAACGGACCGAGTCAGATCAATCGGCGCGATATGAGCCGCGAGATCACCATCGATGCCAATGCTGATGCGGCTTCTGGCCGCAGCTCGGGTGAGGTCTCGGCCGATATCAAGGCGGTGCTCGCGCGCACCGCGTTCCCGCCCGGTTACCGCTACACCTTCGGCGGGTCGACCAAGAATATGAATGAGTCTTTCCAGTACGCGATTGGCGCGCTGGGGCTGGCGATTGTGTTCATTTACATGATTCTGGCCAGCCAGTTCAAGAGTTTTTTGCAGCCGCTGGCCCTGATGAGCTCGCTGCCCTTGACCTTGATCGGCGTCGTGCTGGCGCTGCTGATGTTTCGCTCGACCTTGAATATGTTCAGCATCATCGGCATCGTGATGTTGATGGGCCTGGTGACCAAGAACGCGATTTTGCTGATCGACTTTGCGATTCGCTCGCGCGCCGGCGAACATGGCCACGGCGTGGACGCTGAACCGATGGGGCGCGAAGAGGCCTTGCTGCATGCGGCCAAGGTGCGCTTGCGGCCGATTTTGATGACGACGATGGCGATGGTCTTTGGCATGGTGCCTTTGGCCTTTGCGCTCAGCGAAGGCTCGGAGCAGCGTGCACCGATGGGGCAGGCCGTGATTGGCGGCGTCATCACGTCGTCGCTGCTGACCCTGGTGGTGGTGCCGGTGATCTACTGCTATCTGGATGACCTGGGTGCCTGGGCCAAACGCAAGTTTGCAGGCCCTAGAATCCCGGGCTGACGGAACCCTAATTCCCTGAGGAATAGACATGAATATCGAACAAGCGCGCTTCAATATGATCGAGCAGCAGATCCGGCCCTGGGATGTGCTGGATGCTGGCGTCTTGCAGTTGCTGGCGGTGGTCAAGCGTGAAGATTTTGTGCCGCCTGCGTGCAAGGCCTTGGCCTTTATGGATGTGGAGATCCCGTTGCCGGGCGGGCAGTGCATGTTGGTGCCGCGGGTTGAGGCCAGGTTGCTGCAAGAACTCAAGGTGGCCCGGCATGAAAAAGTGCTGGAAGTCGGCGCCGGCAGCGGCTTTATGGCCGCGCTGCTGGGCCACCGGGCACAGCGGGTGATCACGCTGGAAATCAATCCGGAACTGGCGGCCTTTGCCGAAGCCAATCTCAAGCGTGCCGGCCTGTCCAATGTGGCCGTGCGCGAGCAAGACGGCGCCAACGGCTTTGCGGCGGAAGGTCCGTTTGATGTGATTTTGCTGTCGGGCTCGGTCGCCGAAGTGCCGGCTGCGCTGCTGGGTCAGCTCAAGCTGGGTGGGCGTTTGGCGGCCATCGTCGGCGACGAGCCGGTGATGCGGGCGCAACTGATCATGCGGGTGGGCGAGCAGGATTTCCGCACCACCAATTTATTCGACACCGTCGCGCCCCGCCTGCAGGGTTTTGCCCCGGTCAGCGCGTTCAGCTTCTGAGCATCGCGATGCAGCAAATCGGCCCCGGCGAGCTGCTGGCCTTGTGCTCAGGCAGCCATCCGCCCTTGTTGTTGGATGTGCGTGAGCCTTGGGAAGCGCAACTGGCCAGCATACGCATTGACGGTGTGCGCAGCGTTTTGCTGCCGATGGGCCAGATCCCTGCGCGCTTGAGCGAGCTTGAGGCCACGCAGCCCGTCGTCTGTTATTGCCATCATGGGGTGAGAAGTCTGCAAGTCGTCGCATTTCTGCAGCGCGCTGGTTTCGATTGCGTCTATAACCTCGCCGGTGGTATCGACGCGTGGTCGCTTGCGACCGATCCGTCGGTGCCGAGGTATTGATGCTTGTCATTTGTAATTGCTAACGAGGAAGTTCATGTCAGACCATCGCGTATCTAATTTGCTCCGCCCACTGACCCAGATTGGCGTGGCCTTGGCATTGGCCTTTGGCGCTGCCGCAGGCGCGCGGGCGCAGAGCCTGCTGGAGCTGTATGACGCGACCCGCGCCTTTGATCCGATCTATTTGTCCGCCCGTGCGCAGGCCGATTCGGCACAGTACCGCGTCGGTCAAATCGAAGCGCTGGAAAAACCAAGCTTCGGCTTGGGCGGCACCGCCAAACATGAACAGATCGACCTGCCCAAGCGCGATTGGGTCGGCGCCAGCACCTTTCAAGCGGGCTTGACGGGCCGGTATTCGCTCTACAACAAGGGCAACCGCCTGACCGTGGAGCAAGCGCGCCTGAGTCTGGACATTGCGGCCGCCGATCTTGAGGCCGCCGAGCAGGATTTGATCGTGCGGCTGGCGCAGGCCTATTTCGATGTGCTGGGCGCGCAGGACACCTTGACGACCACGCAGGCCGCCAAGGCGGCGTTTTCCGAGCAATTGGCGTCGGCCAAACGTAACTTCGAGGTCGGCACCACCACCATCACCGACACCCGCGAAGCGCAGGCCAAGTTCGACTTGGCCACCGCCGCCGAAATCGCCGCCGACAATGACTTGCGTGTCAAAAGCCTGAAGCTGAACCATGTGGTGGGCAAGGTGGTCGCTCCCAAGACCTTGGCGCTGCCGGTGGCCTTGCCGGCCATCATGCCGGCCGCCGTGGAGCCCTGGGTCGAGCGGGCCGAAGCCCAACATCCGCAGATTCGCAAGGCCCGTGTCGGTGTCGATTCCTCGGTGCTGGAGACCGGCAAGGCGCGCGCCTCCGATGGCCTGACGGTTGATTTGAGCGGCACGGTGGGTGCGGTCAATGCGCGCGGCAACGGGTCGCAGATTCTGGGCACCAGCAACAGCGGCAATCTGGCCCTGTCGGTGAATTTGCCGCTCTACACCGGGGGCGCCACGCAAAACCGCATCAAGGAAGCCCTGGTGCTGGAAGAAAAAGCTCGGCAGGACTTGACCAACGCCCGCCGCGGCGTGTCCGAAGGCACGCGCAGCAACTTCTACGGTGCCTTGTCGCAGGCCGCCCAGGTCAAGGCGCTGGAAGCGGCGGAGTCGTCCACCAAGCTCGCCCTGGACGCCACTCAGCTGGGTTTCAAGGTTGGTGTGCGGGTCAATCTGGACGTCTTGAATGCCCAGACTCAGCTCTTCACCACCCAGCGAGATTTGGCCAAGGCCCGCTATGAGGCGGTGCTGCTGAACCTGAAGCTGCGCCAGGCCGCCGGCGTGTTGACCCCGGCCGATGTGGCCGCCACCAATGAGTTGTTGGTCAAGTAAGGCGTTATTTCAAAACGACAGGGTCCCTAGCTTGCGCTAGGGCAGCGGCAAACTCGGGTGAGAATGTCGCCATGCTCTATTTGCTCTCTCCTGCCAAGTCGCTTGACTACGAAACTCCCACGCCGCCGGCCTTGCTGGATTTGGCCAGCCAGCCGCAATTTGTGCGCCAATCCAGCGAGCTGATGAAGCTGCTGAAACCCAAGACGGCGGCCGATATCGCGGCCATGATGAGCTTGTCGGATGCGCTGGCCGAGTTGAACGTGGCGCGCTTCCGGGCTTGGCGGCCGAGCTTCACGCACGCCGACAGCAAGCCGGCGGTGCTGGCCTTCAATGGCGATGTTTACGAGGGCCTGGCCGCCAACACGCTGAGCACCGCGCAGCTGCAATGGGCGCAAGAGCATCTGGCGATTCTGTCGGGGCTGTATGGCGTGCTGCGGCCGCTGGATCTGATCCGCCCCTATCGCCTGGAAATGGGCAGCCGTTTGGCCAACCCGGCCGGCGCCACCTTGTACAAGTTCTGGGGCGAGCGCCTGGCCGAGCATTTGAATGAGCGCGCCACCGCCGCCCAGGTGCCGGTGATCGTCAACCTGGCTTCGCAGGAGTATTTTCGGGCCGCCGACCGGCCGGGCCTGCAGCCGCGCGTGATCGAATGTGTGTTCGAGGACTGGAAGAACGGCCAGTACAAAATCATCAGCTTCTTTGCCAAGCGTGCCCGTGGCTTGATGGCCCGTTACGCCATCTCCGAGCGGATCGATACGCCGGCCGGCCTGCATGATTTTGCGGCCGAAGGCTATGCTTTTCAGCCGGCACTCTCGGAGCCAGGGCGCTTGCTGTTCAGGCGCAAGGTGGAAGCAAGCAACTGATGAGTCAGCAACAGCAGCAAGCTATCAGCCCCGAGCTGCGCTCCTGGATTCAGGAGCAGCTCGGCCAGGGCTTCAATCGCGAGCAGGTGTTGGCCGCCATGCTGAGCAGCGGCTGGCAGGAAAGCGTGGCCGTGCAGGCCCTGGACGAGCCGCTGGGTGAATCGCTGGTTGCCAGCCGTGTGCCCACGCTCGATCTGGCCGATGCCCGCCCCACGCTCAATGTTGATGGGCGTGCCGTCAAAGTTCTGCTGACCGTCAGCCAACCCCGCATCGTGGTGCTGGGTGGCCTGCTGTCGGACGAGGAATGCGATGCAATGGTGGCCGCAGCGGCCGCCCGCCTGGCGCGCTCGGAGACGGTCGCCACGACGGCGGCCGGCAGCGAAATCAACTCGGCGCGCACCAGCGACGGCATGTTTTTTGAACGCGGCGAGAGCGAGCTGATCCGCACGATTGAGGCGCGTCTGGCCAAGCTGATGAACTGGCCCATCGATCACGGCGAAGGCCTGCAGGTATTGCGTTACCGCCCCGGTGCCGAGTATTTGCCGCACTATGACTACTTCGATCCGAAGATGGACGGCGCGGCGGCCATCCTCAAGCGCGGCGGCCAGCGCGTGGCCACGCTGGTGATGTACCTGAACACGCCGGCCGCCGGCGGTGCCACGATCTTCCCGGACGTCAAGCTCGACGTCTCGCCGATCAAGGGCAATGCGGTCTTCTTCAGCTATGACAGGCCGCACCCCGAGACCCAAAGCCTGCACGGCGGCGCGCCGGTGCGCGAGGGCGAGAAATGGGTGGCAACCAAATGGTTGCGCGAGGGCGTGTTCGTCTAACGCGTCCAGCTCAATTTTCCCAACCAGTTGGGGTGCGCATATAAAAGCAAAAAGGCACCCGCGGGTGCCTTTTTGATCAAGCCGAGCGCGAGCAGCGTTTAGACGCGCTTGCGGTACTCGTGCGTACGGGTGTCGATTTCGATCTTGTCGCCTTGTGCGACGAAGATGGGCACCGGGATTTCGAAGCCGGTGGCCAGCTTGGCAGGCTTCAACACCTTGCCCGAGGTGTCGCCCTTGACGGCGGGCTCGGTCCAGACGACTTCGCGCACCACCGAGGTCGGCACTTCGACCGAGATCGCCTTGCCGTCATAGAACACCACTTCAACCGGCATTGCGTCTTCCAGATACTGGATTGCGTCGCCCATGTTCTCGGCCTCGACCTCGAACTGGTTGTAGTCCTGGTCCATAAACACATACATCGGGTCAGCGAAGTAGGTGTAGGTGCAGTCCTTCTTTTCCAGCATCACTTGGTCGAGCTTGTCGTCAGCCTTGAACACGACTTCGGTGCCCGAGCTGTTCAGCAGGCTTTTCAGCTTCATGCGCACGGTGGCTGCATTGCGGCCGCCGCGGCTGTACTCGGTCTTCAGCACGACCATGGGGTCCTTGCCGTGCATGATCACGTTACCGGCGCGAAATTCTTGAGCAATCTTCATGGGTGTTCCGATGTTTTGGAGGAAGTCTTGGGACAGACATGGGGTGCAGAGGGTCTGTCCAAATCAACATGTCTCGGTAGATGCCCACACCATAAGTCCCTCAAAAGGAGTCTCGTGGCGCAGCAAAGCCGCTGATTTTAGCTTGATTTGTAGGCGAGGCCGAGCAGCTGGGTCGTCAAGTCCAGCTGCGATGTCAAATGTTCACGCCATTTCAGCGCCTGCGCGCCGCTTGCGCTCAGCTCCGGCAGCGCGCCGTCCCAGGTCACCAGGCCGTTCCAGCCGCGCCAGAGCGAGCCGGTTTGCTGGGCCAGATCTGCATCGCAATCGGCCAGATAGAGAGCAAGAAAGGCCTCCAGCTTCGGCCCATGGGCGCCGTCGTGCTGGGGATAGATCTGCCAGACAAAAGGCCGGCCCGCCCATTGGGCACGCACGAACGAGTCCTCGCCACGCACAAAGTTCAAGTCACAGGCCCAGAGTAGGCAGTCGTACTCGGGCTGGCTCAGATAGGGCAGGGCCTGCCAGCGCAAGTTGGCGGTCGGCAGCTTTTGCGTGCACTGCAATTCAAACAGTTGGGCTTGCGCCGCGCCAGGGCAGACCAGCAGCAGGGTGGGCTCTGTTGCCAAGGCGGCCAACAAGTCCGGCAGGGCAGGGTTGGCGTAAGCAAACAGGCTGACGATGCGCTCACCCGGCCTGCGTTCGATCTGCCTGTCGCCCAACCGGGCCAGCCAGGCCTGGGCATCGAAGCGGCTCTGCTCGGCCAGCAAGCCCGGTTCGCGCAGCAAGCCGCCGGTGCGCGCCGTGAAGCCGGGGTAAAAGAACTGCTTAGTTAAACCCCGGCCAGGGCCGCTGAACTGCGGGGAGCTGAGACCATGGCTGCGCTCAACATAGGGCTCGGCGCTGAGGTATTCGAGATTGATCCAGCGCGGCGGTTTGATGCAGGTGACCATGCGGGCGACGAAGGGCTCGGGCAGCTCGCAGCCAAAGGTCTCGATCACCACATCGCCGACCTCGGCCTCGTTCAGGCTGTCCTCCCAGCGGCGCACGCTGATGCCGGCCGGCATGGCTTCGCCGGCTGCCATCCATTGCAAGGCGCTGGCGTCGTCAAGCCAAAGCCGCACCGTTTCACCGCGCTCGGTGAGGTCGCGGGCCAGCCGCCAAGCGACGCCGATGTCGCCAAAGTTGTCGATGACGCGGCAGAAGATGTCCCAGTTCAGTCCCATGCTGTGAATTATCGGCTGCGGCACTATCGCGGCACAATCGCGCCCATGCAAGCTCCCGACCCCATTCAGCCCGTTCCGACCCCCACTGACAGCGAACAGGCGCAGGCCGCCGAGCTCGGCGCCAAGCAACAAGCGCAGTGGTCGGCCGAGCGCAAGCTGGTCGAGGCCGCTGAAGTGGAGCGCGTCGCCGTGGTCGAGCAGGCCGCGACAGACGGGCGCGCGCGGCTCTTGATCGAGGTTGCTGCCTTGCCGGGCCTGCCGGGCGTCTACCGCTACTTCGATGTGCAGGGTCAAGTCTTGTATGTGGGCAAGGCCAAGCACCTGAAAAAGCGCGTCTCCAGTTATTTTCAGAAGGACCATGGCGGCACCCGCATCGGCATGATGGTGGCCCGCATCGCCCGCCTCGAAACGACGGTGGTGCGCACCGAATCGGAAGCCTTGCTGCTGGAAAACAACCTGATCAAGACCTTGAACCCCAAGTTCAATATCTTGTTCCGCGATGACAAAAGCTACCCCTATCTGAAGCTCAGCGCGCATGCGTTTCCGCGCCTGAGTTACTACCGCGGCGCGGTTGATCGGCGGCATCGCTATTTCGGCCCCTTCCCGAGCGCCTGGGCGGTCAAGGAGTCGATCCAGCTGATTCAAAAGGTCTTCAAGCTGCGCACCTGCGAAGACACGGTTTTCAACAACCGCAGCCGGCCCTGCCTGCTGTATCAGATCCGCCGTTGCTCGGGGCCTTGTGTACCCGACTTGACGGCAGAGGGTCACGACGGGCACGGCGGAGATTACGCCCGCAACGTCAGCAATGCCGAGCGCTTTTTGCTCGGCGAGACCGAAGAGGTGATGTCAGGCTTGCAGACGCAGATGATGGCTTTTGCCGACAAGCTGCAGTTCGAGTCGGCCGCCGAGGTGCGCAACCAGATCTCGGCCTTGGCGCGGGTGCTGCAGCAGCAGTCGGTCGACGAAAACAGCGCCACCGGGCGCGATCGCGATGTCGACATCCTGGCCGCCAAGGTGCAAGGTGGGCGCGCCTGTGTGAATCTGGCGATGGTGCGCGGCGGCCGCCATCTGGGCGACCGGGCCTTTTTCCCCAAGCATGTGGAGGAGGCCACTGCCGTCCTGCTGTCCGACGACGAGCAGGCGGAAGTCGTGTCGGCGGAGCGCCTGGTGCTGGAGGCCTTTATGGCCCAGCATTATTTGGAGGCTCATGTGCCGTCGCTGATTGTCGTTAGCGAGGCGGTTGACGAGGCGCTCTGCACCGCGTTGACCGAGCAGGCCGGCTACAAGGTGACGACGCAGGCACAGCCGCGTGCGCAGCGGCGCATCTGGCAGGAGATGTGCATCAAGGGCGCCGAGTTAGCGCTCGCCCGCCTGCTGTCGGAAGAGGGCTCGCAGCAGGCCCGCACGCGCGCTTTGGTCGATGCGCTGGATCTCCCGGCGCAGGATCTGGAAAACTTTCGTGTCGAGTGCTTTGATATCAGCCACACGGCCGGCGAGGCGACGGTGGCGTCTTGCGTGGTGTTCGAGGGTCATCAGATGCAGAGCGCGCAATACCGCCGCTACAACATCGACGGCATCACCGGGGGCGATGACTATGCGGCGATGCGCCAGGTCTTGACCCGGCGCTACAGCAAAATGGCCGAGGCGGCGCAGATGGGCAATGCGCGCCTGCCTGACTTGGTGCTAGTCGACGGCGGGCGCGGTCAGGTTTCGATGGCGCGAGGGGTGTTCGAAGAGTTGGGTCTGGACTTGGGCCTGATCGTCGGCGTGGAGAAGGGCGAGGGCCGCAAGGTCGGGCTCGAAGAATTGGTGTTTGCCGATGGGCGGACCAAGGTCTATCTGGGGCGTGATTCGGCGGCGCTGATGCTGGTGGCGCAGATCCGCGACGAGGCGCATCGCTTTGCCATCACCGGCATGCGCGCCAAACGGGCGGCGGTGCGCACCGGCGGCTCGCGCCTGGAGGATATCGACGGCATAGGGCCGAAAAAGCGCGCACAGTTGCTGCAGCGCTTCGGCGGCGTGCGCGGTGTGACCGAGGCCAGCATTGACGAAATCGCCAGCGTCAAGGGCATTTCAAAAGAACTGGCCGAGGAGATTTACCGTGTCCTGCGTTGATAAAAAACATGATCTGAGGGCGGCCCTTATCGGTGCCACCGGCATCGGCTTGATGACCTTATTGACGGGCTGCTCGGACAGCCCACGCGTGCCCGTTGTAGGCCCGGCAGCTTCATCGGCGAGTGCCAACTCCAGCAATGCGACGCTCGAACCAGGCCCCGCCCGTCCGCAGCCGCCAGCCAGCGGGCCCAAAACCGGCGCGCTGCTGCCAGCACCCAAGCCGCCGCGCAGCCATGATGAGTTGCGCTTGCAAGCGGCACATCGGCTGGTCGCGGCCAACCCGCAGCAAAGCTACATGGGCAGCCCGCCGGAAATCTTGCTGGCCATTCCGGTGCTGGAGGTGAACCTGAACCGTGACGGCTCAATCAAGCGCATCGTGGTGCTGCGCCGGCCCAGCCAAGAGCAGGGCACCGTCCAGTTGGCCATTGATGCGCTGTACCGTGCTGCGCCGTACGGTGATCTTTCCACGCTGCCTGGGCCTTGGAGATTCACCGAGACTTTTCTATTCAATGACGAGCTTCGGTTCAAGCCGCGCTCATTGGATTGATGCCGCGCCTGGGCGACTTGCGACTTTAATGCCACATAGTTCTAGCGCTGGGCGAAGCGCTTGCACTTTGCCGGGCACAATCTGTGCATGTTCCTGACTCTGCCAACACTGTTTACCTGGGCTCGCATCGTAGCCATCCCCTTGATCGTTGGGGTGTTCTATCTGGATCTGGCAAAAGAAACGCAAAACCTGTTCGCGACCATTTTGTTTGTGTTGATGGCGCTGACCGATTGGCTCGACGGCTACCTCGCGCGCAAGCTGAATCAGACCTCCGCCTTTGGTGCGTTTTTAGATCCGGTTGCCGACAAAATTTTGGTCTGTGCCGCGCTCTTGGTCCTGCTGGAGCTTGGGCGTGTCAACGCGCTGGTGGCGCTGGTCATCATCGGTCGGGAGTTGGCGATCTCGGCCTTACGCGAGTGGATGGCGCAGATTGGCGCGTCGGGCAGTGTGGCGGTCCATATGGTGGGTAAGTTGAAAACCACCGTGCAAATGGTGGCGATTCCGTTCCTGCTTTTTGACGGCACTTTGTTCGGCCTGCTGCACACCCGTGCGTGGGGGGTGTGGATGATGTATTTGGCTGTCGTGCTGACCATCTGGTCGATGGTTTATTACCTCAAGAAGGCCTTGCCTGAGATCAGGGCGAAGGCCCGCTAGGTACGCCACCAACTTCAGTTGGTGCGCTTTCGTATCGGGACTTTCACTCGGTTAGAAGCGACCTAAAAAACGCTTAGAATGCGCTTCCATGCGAATTTCGGAGCCTCGTTTGGCGGGCCGGTGGACGCGCTAGAGCCAAGCTTTTTGAGAGGTGATGAAGTGAACAAGTCCGAACTGATCGAGCACATCGCCACCCAGGCTGATATTTCCAAGGCGGCTGCGGGTCGTGCTTTGGAAGCGCTGATCGGTGGTGTCAAGGCCACGCTCAAAACGAATGGTTCGGTTTCTCTGGTAGGCTTCGGCACCTTCAGTGTGACCGAACGCCCAGCGCGCGCCGGTCGGAACCCACGCACCGGCGATGCGATCAAGATCAAGTCGGCCAAGGTGCCCAAGTTTCGGCCCGGCAAGGCGCTCAAAGACGCGGTCAATTGAACGCGTAGAATTTCTTATTTTCCGGTTGATCCGGGTGCTTAGCTCAGTTGGTAGAGCATCGCCTTTACACGGCGCAGGTCGGCGGTTCGAGCCCGTCAGCACCCACCAAGTTTTCTCCCATGAAAACAGCAAAAAAAGGGGCTTGCAGTGTTGCAAGCCCCTTTTCACGTAAGTGCAGCGTAAGTGCAGGAATTGGTTAAGTCGCCGGTTTAAGTGCAGGAATCAGTCCTCACACTGCCGCGCATGGTTGCCCATAGAGCCCCATAAACGACAAAGCCCGGAACAATGTCCGGGCTTGGGTATCGGGGCGAGAAGCCCTTACTGTGTCGATTGGCCGCGAAGCTCTTCGCTGCGCCGCAATTCATTCAGGCGATACACGGCGGCGTTGCCCAAGTCAGAAAAGCCCGCAACTTGGTTGAAGACCTCGGCCAAGTGAAACAACATGGTAGGGACATCGTGCTTC
The DNA here is from genome assembly GCF_031397715.1 of Roseateles sp. Lineage (GTDB taxonomy): Bacteria > Pseudomonadota > Gammaproteobacteria > Burkholderiales > Burkholderiaceae_C > Paucibacter_A. The sequence goes on along the minus strand of NZ_JANNMI010000030.1, from coordinate 4,263 downwards.
GATTGGAAGTTGCCAGCAGCTGTATCGCTTGCTACCAGGCACCCAATCCCCGCCGCAACGTCGGCCGCGCGCCGGGCCAAAGATGAGCTGTAGTCACTGGCATTTGACAAGACCTTCAGCTCTTCAGGCGTCAAGTGCGGCAATGCACGAACAGTGAGCATTTGCAAGGCCATGAACCCATCAAACACTTCGGTTGTCACTGAATGCTGCGGTGAAACGGGGCAGCCATCCGCCGCGGTCTTTGCGCTAGGTGGCAACTGGTCAACGGCCGCAAGGGCGGTCAGGAATGGAGAATTGCCGGGCTTGCCGGACTTGTGTAGGGGGTTGGCCATGATGGGTTCCTAGTTTCAAGGTGTAAACCTGCCTCTCACCGCCAAGTGAGGGTGGCAGACCATGCAGGGTTGGCGGAATGGACTAGGACCATCACACCCTTGCGGGTGTCCCTGCATGGCCCGCCCTTGTGATTGGGCCATGCGCACAGCTTCATTTGCATGAAAAAAGCCGCCACCATGAGATGGCGCGGCTTGCTGCGCCTAGTTCCAGGCCGCCAAGCCCGGCCCGCAGTTCGTGCGGTGTCAGGATTTTGACATGACTTTGGCTTGCCGGTCGACCTACCCGCTTCGCCAGACACTCACTTCGTTTTGCTCGCTTGGGAAAAAGGCCGGATCGGCGCCGGAGACCCTGCCCCCTACAGGGGCGCCGATCAGGCCTTTGACTTCGGGTTACAAAACAAAGCGAATGCCTGGCGAAGCGGGTAGGCGGGTGGCGGGTGCTATCGAATGCGCTTGCTTGCGCGTGTGTGGGCCACGTTTTGGGCCTGTACGGCGTCAAAGATATCGCGCCATTGATCGGCGTCGACAATCTCGGCGCGATTGGAGTGGATGATGTCGGCGGCCACCGTGGCGGCGACGCTCACAACCTCGCCGGCTTTGGTGGCTCGGCCATCCACCCAAAACGGGCGTAGGGTGCGAAGTTGAATCAGGCCTGGCGTGGCTGTGGTGCTCGGCCCGCCCAGCATCGAGGTGAACACGTCTTTGATGGCTTGCATGTTGTAGCCCTTAAACGTACTTCTTGACGCCGGAGACCGACACCGCCAAGAGCTGCGGGCCGGTCACGATGGTGCCGACATAGCGCAGATAGCGTTGATAGCCGTTCGGATTGAGCACCACGGTTTGAAGGCCTGCGGCGGTGGTCGCTTGGACGAAGCTCACGCCGGTATCTGCCCAGCCGGTGGAGCCGTCCATGCTCATTTGAATCTTGCCGTCGAGTGACCCCGTACCCAGGCCTTTGTTTTGGGTAATCAAGACGGGGCTGTCGTAGCCCCGCCCGTCAAATGCGGCGCTGGTTGCGGCGGCTGTGTTGGCGCAAGACGCGGTGACGATCAGCGCGGTGGTAGTGGCATTGCCTGCGAAATTATTTTGGCTCATGGTCTGCTTTCGTTGGGGATCTATTCGGCGACCACGACGGCGTAGGCGGTCGGGTCGGGATATGCGACATCAAGGGTCACGAGGGCGCGCATGCTGACCACATTGGTGCGGAAGCCGGTAAAAGCGTCGATTTCCAATTCAATGCCGCCGCCAAACAAGCCAAGAACTGCGCTTGAAAAGTCGCCGTAGGCAATGGCATTCGTCGGCATCGCAGAGGTGCAATGCGCCCGCCTGCAGGCGACTACATCGTCTTGCCAGACCGCGTTAGCCGCCGCGTCGGCATGGATGCTCATGAGGTCAGCCCGCATCGTCGGCCCGGCGATCCATGCGGCTGCCGTGTCGCTACCGCCGCGCATGGCGACATAGGTTTGGGCCGGCTTGAGGCCCTCACTCCAGACTGCGCCTGTAGTGACGACATAACGCTGAATGCCATCGCATTCCATTAGCCCGACGGGCCGCCCTGCCGTGCCGTCTACCCAAGGCACATTGCCGAGCACCGCCATATCGATGGCCTGGCCCGCCGCACGCAATAGGCGCAGCCTTATGAATTCATCGGCATAGGCGCCCTGGCGGGCAAACAATCCAGAGAATGGAATGATCTGACCCCACGTATGAGGAGTCAGAGTAGCCAAGCCCGTGCGCGGTGTATGCAAGGCAATGCTGGGTGTGGCGCTGCACATCCAAGTGCCGTTTCGATCTTCGTCGGTGCGACCAGACGGAACGAACAGGTTTTGATTCAGGCCGGCTTGCACGTTGAAGCCCGCCTGAATAGCGATGCTGTAGGGGCGCAAGGTATCGACAGCCGCGACGACTTTGCTACCAACCAGGTGGCCGCCCGCGCTGGGGAAGTTTGCGCTTAGGCCGCGCTCTTGGGGCAACAGGGCGCCCCAGGGGATGCAGACGGTATTGGCGAATTGACCGCCCGACCCCTTGATGCTTTCCGCTTCAGTGATGATTTCGCGCTCAAGACCGTCGAGGGGTGAATTGTCGAGGTGCGCCTTCAGCATGCGGCTGAGTGAGAACGGTGGCAGGTGTTGCGCATTGCCTGAGGTTTGGCCTAAGGCCAACTGCCGGGCTACATCTTTCTGCATACGCCTTACGGAGGCTTCGCCAAGGGGAGGGGAGGGGTAGGACATTTCGGAATCCATTCGTTGTTGCGGTGGATTCCAGTTTCTGAGTTCAGGGTGGCTCAGTCCATGAGCTAGCGGGGCTTGGCGGGCTTTCACCGCCCGCCATCGCCCGCCATCTTGAATTTCAGCCGGTACTGGTTGGAGCCCTCATGCGCGCTGGCGGCCTGCAACTCGAAACCCCCAGCGGGTATGTCGATGGACTTGGAGAGCCACTTGCCCAGGCGCATTGAGCGGTTACCGTCATGTGTGCCAATGCAAACCTCGATAGCGATGGCCAGCGGCGCGCACGTCATCGGCTCAAGCGCAGCCGCGGCGATCAATTCGCCCGCAGTGAATGGCGCCGCGCCCATGCGCGCGGCTATGGCTTCGAATATCTGCGCCCGCTTGAGCCGTTCGGTCTGTGCCTCGCGGGACTGCTTTGGCGCCAGCCGTTGCAGCGTGTCGAGCACTTGGGCAAGCAGCTCAGATTGCCGCTGCATTTCGTCGGTGATTTGCGTCGGGCTCATGGCGCGCTCAATCGTTGCGATGGATTGGGAACACCGCCAGCGTGTCGAGGCCTTTGGCCTGCATGCGCGCACGGTAGAGCATCGAAGGCACCGACTCGCCAGGGAAGCGGTGCACCTCATCCAGGCGCCCAGGTACGGCGGCCAGTCCGACCACATCATGGTCGGCGCGCATACGCATGTAGATCATTCGGGGAAAAGGCTGTGGGTTGATTGTGGTCGGCATAGCTAACTCCGTATTCAAGTGGCTTTGATGTGGATCTGTCGCACGGCGGCTAGCAATTGGCGGGGCGAATCTCGCCAGCAGCAACCTGAAACCAGAAGCGGCCCATCCAGGCGGCGTCCTCGTCGCTCATGGGCTCGGTGGTTTCAGCGCATCTATCTGCTGACTCGTCCAGTTCAATCGTGGCCTTAAGCACATCGGCCACCAGGACATTCATCACCTCAACCGGCAACAGCATGGAGCCGTCGCGCTCATGGTCGGGCACAGCGCGCAAAGCAGCCCGCAAGGCTGGCACCATGGCTGCGATGCTTTGCCCGGCCTCCAGGGTGGACGAAGCAATCTTCAGCATTGCCAGCGCCTGCGCCATTGCGGCAGAGGGTTGCAGGGCCAATGTTGGCTTTGGCGAATGAGGCGCCGCGAGCATGCCATGCGCCGTTGGCTTTATATGGGACTGTCGCCAAGCTCGGGCGGCCTCTACGCTGTCTGTCGGCATGCCCATGGCCTTGCATTTGGTCACGCTGGCGGGCGAGATGCCCAGGGCTCGGCCAATAGCGGCTTGGCTTGGTGTAGGGTGCCGGGCTGTACTCGCGACTCGATCCACAAGCTATTGGCTGCGTCGATGTTGTCTGAACAGTAGCGATTCACAACCTCGCGCACAAGCTGGCGCGGCCGGTCGTGCTTCTTCGCCACCAGGTCGACCAATTCTGTGTGGCTCAATCCATCGGCAGGCAAGGCCTCGCTGATTTGCTTGATGAGCGGCGCGTCAGCTTCGCGGCGGCGCTGGGTTTCAAGCAGCGCGCCGACATCCACGACCTCGTCCAGCGGGCGCAGTTCCATCGTTGAGTATTCCGGTCCAACGTGACCGCTGATTCCGGCATCGTGACCCGCGATTCCGGTGAACGTGACCGGAGGGATTCCGGCAACGTGACCCACGATTCCGGCGAACGTGACCCAGCTTTTGGATCACGCCTGCCGGCACG
>NZ_JANNMI010000486.1:0-1985 GCF_031397715.1 Roseateles sp. | reverse complement strand
AGGCGCTTGGCCGGCATGCCTTCGGAAACGAGTTTGAAGCGGCGGTTGGTGCGGAAGGCGTCGCCCTCGCCGGCGAACATGCGGGTCGGGTCTTCGCCCTCGCGCTTGAAGGCGAACACGCCGGCCGTATAGGGGAAGCTGCCCGGCACGTTCTCCAGCAACAGCCACTTCAGCAGCTCGCCGTGGCACTCATAGGCGGGCAGCACGACCTTGCGGATTTTGGTGCCGCTGAGGCTGGTGTGGACGAGATTGGTGCGGATCTCCTTGTCGCGGATCTTCACCACATATTCGTCGCCGCCATAAGCCAGTTGCATGTCCGGCCATTGCTTGAGCAATTGGCGGGCCGGGGCATCCATCTGCGCCTCGCGCGCTTCGGCCAGCTCGCCCAAAGCAAGGCGGGCGCCTTGCTTGTCGGGGTTGGCTTCCAAGAGCATGCGCGTGCTGCCCCAGAGCTGCTGGATTTCACGCGCCAGCGTGGCCTGTTGACGGGCGCGCTTTTTGTAGCCGCGCACGGTGTCGGTGATCTCGGCCAGATAACGCACCCGCGCAGCGGGCACGACCGGGGTTTGATGGGTGCTGTGGCGGGTGTTCACTTGCGGCAGGCGGCCCTCGTGGAGCAGCAGGCCGAGCTCGGCCAGGCGCGGCTTCAAGGCTTGGTAGAGCGCGGTCACGCCGTCATCATTGAAGCGGCTGGCCATGGTGCCGAAGACCGGCATCTGGTCCGGCGGCGTGGTCCAGGCCTCTTTGTTGCGCTGCACCTGTTTGGCCACATCGCGGATCGCATCGAGCGAGCCCTTGCGGTCGAATTTATTGATTGCCACGAACTCGGCGAAGTCCAGCATGTCGATTTTTTCGAGTTGGCTGGCCGCGCCGAACTCGGGCGTCATCACATACATCGGCACATCGACATGCGGCACGATGGCCGCGTCGCCCTGACCGATGCCGGAGGTCTCGACGATGATCAGATCAAAGCCGGCGACCTTGGCGGCGGCGATGGCGTCTGGGAGGGCGGGGGAGATCTCGCTGCCGAAGTCGCGGGTGGCCAAGGAGCGCATGAAGACGCGCTGACCTTGGCTCCAGGGGCCGATCGCGTTCATGCGGATGCGGTCGCCGAGCAAAGCGCCGCCGCTCTTGCGACGTGATGGATCGATCGAGATCACGGCCACTCGCAGACCATCGTTTTGATCCAAACGCAGGCGGCGAATCAACTCGTCGGTCAGGCTGGACTTGCCGGCGCCGCCGGTGCCGGTGATGCCCAGCACGGGCACCTGGATGCTCTTGGCGGCGGCTTGCAACTCGGCCACCAGCGCGGCATCGGCCTTGTCGTTTTCAAGCGCGGTGATCAGTTGCGCCAAGGAGCGCCAGGCGGCTTCGCCATGGCCTTGCAAGCTGGCGAGCGATTTGGGCGCATAGACGCTGAAGTCCTGATCGGCCTTCATCACCATCTCGCCAATCATGCCTTGCAGACCCATGCGCTGGCCGTCTTCGGGGCTGAAGATGCGCACGCCATGCTCGGCCAGATCACGGATTTCGGCCGGCACGATCACGCCGCCTCCGCCGCCAAAAACCTGGATATGCGCGCCGCCGCGTTGTTTCAACAACTCGACCATGTATTTGAAGTATTCGACATGGCCGCCCTGGTAGGAGCTGATGGCGATGCCTTGCGCGTCTTCTTGCAGTGCGGCGGTGACGACCTCATCGACCGAGCGGTTGTGGCCGAGGTGGATCACCTCGACGCCCATGCCTTGCAGGATGCGCCGCATGATGTTGATGGCGGCGTCGTGCCCGTCAAACAAACTGGCGGCCGTCACAAAACGCACCTTGTGGGTGCCGGCGTGCGAGATTCCTGATACCGGGGACGGCGTGTCCCAGCCGAGCCGCCACGACGCGTTCGGAGCGGCGCGGGTCGTCACGAAGCGATTGACGACCTCGGTCCGCAGCCGACCGCGCGGGATCTGGTTCGCCGTATCGACGATCGCCGCGGC
>NZ_JANNMI010000481.1:0-8229 GCF_031397715.1 Roseateles sp. | reverse complement strand
GATGGAAGAGCTGAAGAAGATCAAGCGCGTCATCGGCAAGGCGCAGATCGGCGCGCCGCATGAGGTCTTGCTGGTGATTGACGGCAACACTGGTCAGAACGCGCTGGCGCAGGTAAAAACCTTTGACGACGCTATCGGCCTGACCGGCCTGATCGTGACCAAGCTGGACGGCACGGCCAAGGGCGGCGTGCTGGCGGCGATTGCGCGGGAGCGGGCGATTCCGGTTTACTTCATCGGCGTCGGTGAGAAGCTCGAAGATTTGCAGACCTTCAACGCCCGCGAGTTCGCGCAGGCGCTGCTGGAATAGCGCTTACTTCATGCCGGGCATGCCGCCCATGCCCTTCATGCCGCCGAGTTTCTTCATCATCTTCATCATCCCGCCGCCGCTCATCTTTTTCATCATGCCCTGCATCTGATCGAACTGGGTCAGTACGCGGTTGACCTCAAAGATCTGCACGCCGGCGCCGCTGGCGATACGGCGTTTGCGGCTGGCCTTGCTCTTGCCCTCCAGCAGCAAAGCGGGTTGGCGGCGCTCTTTGGCAGTCATCGCATTCATGATGCCTTCCATGCGGCGCATGTCTTTTTCGGCCCGGTCCATATCGGCCGCGCCGGTCTTGGCGGTCATTTGCGAGGGCAGCTTGTCCATCAGGCCGGCCAGACCGCCCATCTTCTTCATTTGGCTGATCTGGGCCAGGAAGTCGTTCAGATCAAAGCCGCTGCCCGACTTGAGCTTGTCGGCGAGCTTTTGCGCGGCGGCGACGTCGATGCCCTTGGTGACTTCTTCGACCAGCGCGACGATGTCGCCCATGCCCAGCACGCGGCCGGCATGGCGCTCGGCGTCAAACACCTCCAGGCCGTCGATCTTCTCGGACGTGCCGGCAAACTTGATCGGCGCGCCGGTGATCTGGCGCACCGACAGCGCCGCACCGCCGCGTGAGTCGCCGTCCAGCTTGGTCAGCACGATGCCGGTCAGTGGCAGCGCTTCCTTGAAGGCCTTGGCCGTGTTGATCGCATCCTGGCCTTGCATCGCGTCGACGACGAACAGCGTCTCGATCGGATTCAGAATCGCATGCAGATCGCGGATTTCGGCCATCAAGGCCTCGTCGATCGCCAGCCGGCCGGCGGTGTCGACCAGCAGCACGTCGAAGTAATGCTTTTTGGCGTAGTCGATCGCAGCCAGCGCGATATCGCGCGGCTTTTGATCCGGCGTCGATGGGAACCACTCGGCTCCGGCCTGTTTGGTGACGGTCTTGAGCTGCTCGATCGCGGCCGGGCGGTAGACGTCGGCGGAGACCGTCAGCACCTTTTTCTTGCGCTTCTCGATCAGGTGCTTGGCCAGCTTGGCGGTGGTGGTCGTCTTGCCCGCGCCCTGCAGGCCGGCCATCAGGATCACCGCCGGCGGTTGGGCGGCGAGGTTGAGGTCGGCCACCCCTTCGCCCATGGTTGCGGCGAGTTCCTTCTGCACAATCGACACCAGCACCTGGCCGGGATTGAGCGAGGCTATCACCTCGGCACCGAGCGCCTTGTCCTTGACGCGGGCAATGAAGTCGCGCACGACGGGCAGGGCCACGTCGGCCTCGAGCAGCGCCATGCGCACTTCGCGCAACATTTCCTGGACGTTCGTTTCGGTGATGCGGGCCTGGCCGCGCATCGTTTTCACGAGACGACTCAGGCGATCGGTCAAATTGGAAGCCATGGGGGAGGTCGGCACCGTCGGACTAGCGAGGCGCGCAAAAGTACACTGTGGCCATGATTTTATCGTCCGCATCTCAGACCCCCGTCAATCTTGCTTTGGGCGCGGCCAGTTTGCTGGCCGTCTTCGCCTATGGATGGGTGGCCGCGGGGTCGGCGGCTGACCCGCAAACGCCGGCCCGCCGCAACACCGCCATGCTGCTGGCCTGGGCCGCCCATTTGCTCGCCTTGGTGCTGGACATCGCCGGTTTTGGCCAAGACTCGTCGGGCGCGCGTTTTGGTTTTGCGCCGGCCTTGTCCATGACGGTCTGGCTGGTCATTGCGGTTTACCTGCTTGAAAGCCGCTTCTTGCCATTGGCCGGGGTGCGGCGGGTGTTGGCCGTGATGGCGGTGCTCGCGGTGTTGGTGGCCTTTTTGTTTCCAGGCGAGGAGCGCCCTCAGGCGGCGTCGCCTTGGGCGCCGATTCACTGGGTGCTGGGCCTAGCCTCGTACGGCTTGTTCGGCGTGGCGGTGTTGCATGCGGCCTTGTTGAGTCGGGCCGAGCGCCAGATGCGCGGGCTCAAAGCCAAGCCGGGGGCAGCCGTGCAAGCGTCACGCCTGGAGCCCTTGATGCCCTTAATGAGGCTTGAACGGCTGACCTTTCAGTTCGTCGGTGCCGGCGTAGCGGTGCTGTCGCTGGCGGTCTTGCTGGGTTGGTGGTTCACGCCGCATTGGCGTTGGGATCATAAAAATTTGTTCGCCGTGTTGGGCTGGCTGGTTCTGGCCGGCTTGTTGGCGGGCCGGCGCGTGTTCGGCTGGCGTGGCCGCCGCGCCACGCGCTGGTTGTACTTTGGTGCCTTGCTGCTCTTGCTGTCCTATGCGGGCTCGCGCTTTGTGCTGGAAGTCGTGTTGCAGCGGCCGCTTTGAATCTCTGCCTTGGACGAAAGTTTTGCGCCCATGAAATATCTATTGCTGATCGCTTTGCTGGCCCTGTTGTTCGCCATGCTGGCGCGCAAACGCAGGCGGCCGCCGGCTGCCAAACCCGATCTCAAAGTGCAGCCCGAAGTCGCGCCCTTGAGCATGGTGACCTGTGCTCAATGTGGCCTGCATTTGCCGCTTGACGAGGCGCTGCCTGGGCAGGGCGGTGTGTTTTGCAGCGCGGCGCACCGCGCCAGCTTCGAGTTGGAACACCACCCATCGTCATGACCGAAGTGCCACAGTCCTGGTTTGGCGCTGGCCTTGACGCCGACGCCGACGCCGACGCCGACGCGGCGCCATCGCAGGATGCCGAGAATTTCCAGGATTCTCAGACTTCGCTCAATCCGCTTGATCCACGCGGTGGATTAGCCGCCGAATCGCAGTTCTTCTTTCAACAGGCCAGGCGTTTGGGCAACGCCGGCAGCGACGCGTTCACCCGCCTTTACCGAGCGTTTTTGGCCGCCCGGGCGGCCTTGGGGCTGGCGCTGGTGGCCACCCAGTTGATGGCCGGCCTGCTGGGCTCGGCCTTGCCGCTGTGGACGAGTATCTTGTCCCTGCTGTATGCGACACAGGCGATCACCTGGTGGTTGTTGCCGCGGCTGCAGCGCGGCGCCAGCGCCAAAACGCTGGCGCGGGTGAGCAGCCCGCAATGGTGGGCCAGCATCGGTTTGGATCTGGCCTTGTTCGGCCTGCTGCACGCGCTGGACCGCAGCGGCGGGGTCAATTACGGTGCCTTGTTCGTGATGCCGGTCTTGATGGCCGGCGTGTTGACCCCGCGCGTGCTGGGCCTGGCCACGGCGGCGATTGCGGCCCTGATCATGTTGGGCGTGGCCGGTTGGGCGGTGCTGGACGGCGCCGACGTCGCGCTGCGCCTGACGCAGGCGGGGCTGGTCGGCAGCGGCTTTTTTGTCGTCAGCTTATTGGCCAGTGAGATGGCCAGCCGGCTCGCCCGTGAGGAGCGCGCCGCGCGCGGCAGCATGGAGTTTGCCCGCCAGCAGGCGCAGCTGAACCGACTGGTGATCGACGAGATGCAAGAGGGCGTCTTGGTGGTGGACCGGCGCGGCCATGTGCGCGCCGCCAACCCGGCCGCGCGTGACTTGTTGGCCGACGGCCCGGCCTCGGTGCGCACGGCGCCGTTTCAGTTGCGCGGCATCGCCGCCTGGCAGCCGCTGGTGCGGGCGGTTGAGCAGGCCTTCACGTCGGCTGCTTGGCCCGAGGCCGGGCGCGATGTGGGGTTGGCCTTTAACAACGGCGTTGAGCGCAGCCTGCGCCTGCGCATGCGTTTCACGCGCCGGCGTGAGTCTGAAGCGAGCGAGGATTTGTGCGTACTCTTCGTCGAAGACAACCGCAAGGTGTTGGCGCGCAGCCAGCAAGAGAAGCTGGCCGCGATGGGCCGGGTGTCGGCCGGCATCGCGCATGAAATTCGCAACCCGCTGGCCGCCATCGATCAAGCCAATGCCTTGTTGGCCGAGGACTTGACCGAGCCGCGGGCGCAGCAGCTGACCCGCATGGTGGCCTCGAATGTGGCACGCCTCAAGCGCATCATTGATGACGTTTTGGAGGTGGCGCCCGGCGCGGTGCCGGCGCCGGTGCCGCTGGATGCCAGCCTGCTGGTCAGCGAGACTTGCCTTGAATGGGCGCGCACCAATCAGTTGGTGCCGGGCCCCAGCGACCGCCTGAGCTGTGCCTTGCCCACGCACGCCTTGGTCATCAGCTTCGATCCCGAGCACCTGCGCCGCGTGCTGGTCAATTTGCTGGACAACGCCCTGCGGCATGCCGAGCCAGGGCCGGCCTCGGTGCAGGTCGAGTTGAAGGCCGAGGTGCTGGCCAACAGCCAGCCTTGGGCGCGGCTGACGGTGTTCAGTGCCGGCGCTTTGATCCCGCCCGAAGTGGAGCGGCATTTGTTTGAGCCTTTTTTCTCGACCCGCAGCCGCGGCTCGGGCCTGGGTTTGTATATCTGCCGCGAGCTGTGTGAGCGCTATGGCGCGCAGATCGACTATCGCCGCAGGCAGGATCCCGCCAGGCCCGGCAATGAGTTCAGCATCCGGCTGCGCCTGCTTGAGTCCGCCGCAGCGGGTGCCGCGGTCAGCCCCTCTCTATTCTGAAAGCAAGCATGAGCAGTGCGTCTTCTACCCCAGGCTCGGCCTTTAGTTTGCTGGTCGTCGATGACGAGCCGGATCTGCGCACGCTGTATGAACTGACGCTGATGCGCGAAGGCTATGAGCTGGAAACCGCCGGCTCGGTGCAAGAGGCCTTGGCGCGCCTGCAGCGCCGCCAGTACAGCGCCGTCATCACCGATATGCGCTTGCCCGATGGCAGCGGACTGGACCTCCTGCACTGGCTTGAGCAGCAGTGCCGGGCCGAGAAGACCCTGGTCATCACCGCCTATGGCTCGGCCGAGAACGCGGTCGAGGCGCTCAAGGCGGGGGCCTATGACTACCTGACCAAGCCGGTGGACTTGCGTCAGTTCCGCCAGGTGGTGGCCTCGGCGCTGGGCCGCCAGCCGGCCCAAGCGCCGGCGAAAAGCGCCGTCAAAGAGCGGACCCTGCCGGCCAAGGCGGCTGCGCCAGCGCTGCCTATGCAGCCGATCTTGGCCGCAGCCCTGCCTATGATCACGCCGGCCGCGCCGGCCGCGCTGGCGCGCCTGGCCGGCAAGTCGGCCGCCATACAGGAGCTGCGTGCGCTGATTGGCAAGGTCTCGCGCAGCATGGCGCCGGTGCTGTTGCAGGGCGAGTCCGGCACCGGCAAGGAGTTGGTGGCGCGGGCTATCCACGACAGCGGCGTGCGGGCCGGTCAGCGCTTTGTGGCGGTCAATTGCGGCGCCATCCCCGAGCAATTGCTGGAGGCCGAGTTCTTCGGCTATCGCAAGGGCGCCTTCACCGGCGCCAACGAAGACCGCGATGGTTTTTTCCAGGCGGCCGACGGCGGCACCTTGTTCCTGGACGAAATAGGCGACTTGCCCTTGGCCATGCAGAGCAAGCTCTTGCGCTCGATTCAGGAGCGCTCGGTCAGGCCGGTCGGGGCGGTGGCTGAAGGCCCGGTCAATGTGCGCATCTTGAGCGCCACCCACAAGGACCTCGGCGCCGAGGTGGCGGCAGGGCGCTTTCGGCAAGACTTGTTTTACCGTTTGAACGTGATTCAGCTGCGTGTGCCGCCGCTGCGCGAGCGCATCGAGGATGTGCCGCTGATTGGCGCGCGCGTGCTGGAGCGCATCGCCGGCGATGCCGGGGTCTCGCCGGTGCCGCAGCTGACGCCGGCCGCGCTGGTGCAGCTGACCCGCTATGCCTTCCCCGGCAATGTGCGCGAGCTGGAGAATCTGCTGCACCGTGCGCTGGCCCTGTCGGGCGGCGAGTGGATAGATGCGGCGGATCTGGGTCTGCCCGAGTCGCTGTTGGATGATGCTCAGCTGAGTCGCCTGGACGCCGCGGACGAGTTCGCGGCGAGCGAAGGCCGCAGCTTCGGCGGCCTGGAAGCTGGCAAGACCGCGACCGATTTGCCCGCCGACCTGGCGCGTTTTTTGGACGATGTCGAGCGCGATATTTTGCTGCGCGCTTTGACACAGCACCGCTTCAACCGCACCGCCGCCGGCGCCAGCCTGGGGTTGTCACTGCGCCAGATCCGTTACCGGATGGCGCGTCTGGGGGTTTCGGCCGACGAGGTCGGGGTCGCTGAGGACTGACGAGCCGGCGCGGCTTAGCGGTATTTCTATTCGCCGTCAATGGGATAGATACGCTATCGGTAGTGCTTGATGGTCTTGCTGACCCCAGATATAGTGTGCCTCATGGTATCCTTTGGCACTGTATCCGGTGTGGCTTTCAGTCCCCGCGCTGTGGCCCGGCCACCTTTGAATTGCGCTCCAACTCAGCAATGTTGCTAGTGAGTCAGCTGCCCGGTACAGCCATTTCCATGTGAAGCCGTGTCGCTTTTGACGCGCGGCATTGCCCAATTCCAACGAGATCCAACCAGGACGATCTATGCAGACTCAACTTGCCCACGCCGCACAACTTGGTGCCAGCCCAATTTCGGCCGGCCCCGAAGGTCAGCTCTTGCAATCGGCATTCCAGGCCTATCAAATCCTGCGCCGCAACGGGGCAGTGGTGTCGTTCGAGCCGAGCAAGATCGCGGTTGCCTTGATGAAGGCCTTTTTGGCCGTGCACGGCACCAGCGGCGCGGCCTCGGCCAGCGTGCGCGAGACGGTCGACGGCCTGACCGAGGCGGTGGTGCGTGCGCTGATGCGCTCGCGCCCAAGCGGCGGCACCTTCCATATCGAGGACGTGCAGGACCAGGTTGAGCTGGGCCTGATGCGCGGTGGCCATCATGAAGTGGCGCGTGCCTATGTGCTGTACCGCGAGCGCCGCCTGCAAGAGCGCCGGGCGCAGGTCAAGACCGATGCACCGGTGGTTGAAGCTCAGCTGACCGTGATCGACGGCGGCCAGCGCGTGCCGCTGGATTTTGCCCATCTGCAAAGCCTGATCGTGTCGGCCTGTGCCGGCCTGGGCGAGGACGTCAAGCCGGATCCGGTGCTGGCCGAGACCAAGCGCAATCTGTATGACGGCGTGCCCATCGATGAGGTCTACAAGGCCGCCATCCTGGCCGCCCGCACCTTGATCGAACGCGACCCCGGCTATAGCCAGGCGACGGCCCGCCTGCTGCTGCACACGATCCGCCGCGAGGTGGTCGGCGGCGAGATCACGCAGGAACAGATGCACGAGCGCTATGCCGAGTATTTCGCCGCCTACATCAAGAAGGGCGTCAAGGCCGAGCTGCTGGACGAGCGCCTGGGTCAATATGATCTGGCCCGCCTGGGCGCGCACCTGAAGGCCGAGCGCGATCTGCAGTTCGACTACCTCGGCCTGCAGACCTTGTACGACCGCTACTTCCAGCACATCGATGAGCAGCGCATCGAAATGCCGCAGGCCTTCTTCATGCGCGTGGCGATGGGCCTGGCTCTGGGCGAGATCGACCGCGAGGCGCGCGCGATCGAGTTCTACAACGTGCTGTCCACCTTCGACTTCATGTCGAGCACACCCACGCTGTTCAACGCCGGCACCCGGCGCTCGCAGCTGTCGAGCTGTTACCTGACCACGGTGGCCGACGACCTCGACGGCATCTACGAGGCGCTGAAGGAAAACGCGCTGCTGTCCAAGTTTGCCGGTGGCCTCGGCAACGACTGGACCAATGTGCGTGCGCTCGGCTCGTACATCAAGGGCACCAACGGCAAGAGCCAGGGCGTGGTCCCGTTCCTTAAAGTCGTGAACGACACCGCGGTGGCGGTCAACCAGGGCGGCAAGCGCAAGGGCGCGGTGTGCGCGTACCTGGAAACCTGGCACCTGGATATCGAAGAGTTTCTCGAGCTGCGCAAGAACACCGGCGACGACCGCCGCCGCACCCACGACATGAACTCGGCGAACTGGATTCCCGACCTGTTCATGAAGCGTGTGGTCGAGGACGGCCCCTGGACGCTCTTCTCGCCCTCGAACTGCCCCGACCTGCACGACAAGTTCGGGCGCGCTTTCGAGGAAGCCTATGTCGGCTACGAAAACAAGGTCGACCGCGGCGAGCTCAAGCTCTTCAAGCGCA
>NZ_JANNMI010000347.1:0-12189 GCF_031397715.1 Roseateles sp. | reverse complement strand
TGCACATAGCCGTTTTTCTCTGCAGTTTCGTTTCACGTGATCGCCGGTGTTCATCGGCGCGTGCTGCGGCGTCACTGCCGGCAGCGGGTAGGCTGGCGTGAACGCCGTGAACTCCAACAAGGCACAGGCCGCACAGACCTCGGTTTTCCGCGCTTCTCGGCGAACGTCGGAGCGTCAAACGAAGAGAAAAGCCAACCCGAAGTAATCCTGGCCGTCCGGGAAAATCGGCATAGGCCGCGCGCACTGCCCTCGCCATACTCCGCCAACTGTTCCGCCGGAGCGCCGCCTTGCAAGTCGAGATAAAGCTTGCCCAAGCCAGACTGCTGCGCATCTGCCGCGCTGCCTGGGTCTGGCTGTGCGCGCTGGGGCCGGGTCTGCTGCGCGCTAGCGTGCGTTGCGCGATGCCGCTGCTGTGCTTGCTGGTGTTCGCTGCCTTTGTCGGCCTGGTGCCGCAGGGCCTGGATGTGCTGCGCACCCTGGCCGAGCGAGCCGCCAGCAATGCCTTTGACGCCAGTGTGGCCGGCCTGCTGTGGCTGGCCACGGCAACGACTTGCCTTGGCTTGTCGCTCTGGTACTCGATGCGCTGGCTGTTGGGCGCCGAGATGGCAGGCTTACCGCTGGCCGAGCGACTGGGCTGGTGGCGGTGCAACCTGCCGCGCGCGGTCGGGGCAGCGCCCGCTGCGCTGGTGGCCTTGGGTTTTGCGAGCTTGATTGACGCCCAGCGGGCCGATCAGGTCGACCGCGCAGCGCAAGCTGCGGCACGCTGCTTTGGTTGGCTGGCCTTGCTGATCCTGTTCACCCTGGTCCTGCGCGGCCGGCTCTTGCTCAAGCTCTTGCAGTGGGGCCTGCTTGCCAACCCGGCCGGCCGCGCCCCTGCAAGCACCGGCCAGGAGCAGGACCTGCGTCCGGCCAGCTTGCCGCAGGGCCAGGCCTTGCCTTGGCTGAGCCGCGTGATCATCGGTTGGGGCCTGGCGCTGTCGTTTTTGCTGACCGCCATGCTGGTGCTGTTTCCGCTCGGCGTGCCGCATCTGATGGGCACGGCGGCGATCGTCGGTTTTGCGCTGGCATCAATCAACTGGTTCGGCAGCTTCCTGCTCAGCTACTGGCCGCTGCGCAATGGCCTGCCGCATCTGGCGCCTTGGGCGATGGTGCTGGCCGGGTTGCTGGGCTGGTGGACCGACAACCACCATGTGCAACCGGCGACGCTGGATGGCCACGTGGCGGCGCCGGCCCGGCCCGGCGTCGGTGAGGCTTTTGCGCAGCATCTGGCCGGGCGCATCGAACCGGCTGGGGCGCCCGCTGCGGCCAAGCCGCTGCCGGTGATCTTCATCGCCAGCGAGGGCGGCGGCATCCGCGCGGCTTTTTGGACGGCCGAGGTCTTGAACCAGCTTGCCGCGGCCGAGCCGGGCTGGCCGGCGCAGACCTTTGCGCTGTCGGGCGTGTCGGGCGGCAGCCTGGGCCTGGCCTCGTGGCTGGCGACCCAGCGCGCCGGCCTGTGCCCGCAGATGAGCTATCGCGATACCGGTGGCCTCGGCTGGTCCGGCGGGACCAGCCCGGTCGGCCGCCATCTCGGCGATGACTTTCTGTCGGCGCCGGTGGCCGGCATGTTGTTCTATGACTTGCTGCAGCGCTTCTGGCCGTTCGCCGTCGACAGCTTTGATCGCTCGCGCGCGCTCGAAGCCAGCTGGCAGCGCGCCCATGCCGACCTGCCCGGCCAACCGTTCGCGCGCCCGCTCTGGCAGTGGTATGCGGGCTGCGAGGGCCGCCTGCCCGAGCTGCTGATCAACACCACGGTGGTGGAGACCGGCCAGCGGGCGGTGCTCACGCGGCTGGCCGACGGCGAAGCTGCATCGATTTTTGTCAACGCGCTCAAGCTGGACGGCCAGGACTTGATGAGCGCCGGCCGCTTCAGCAGCGCCGCCCAAAGCGTCGCCGGCCTGGTGCATCACAGCGCGCGCTTCCCGGCGCTCAGCCCGGCCGGCACGGTCAGCTACCGGGCTGCTGCCGAGGCGCCTTTGCGGCCGACCGTGCGCCTGGTGGACGGCGGCTATTACGACAACTCGGGCGCGCAGACCTTGGTCGATTTGATCGACTATCTGTGCAAGCGGCAGCGCGAACAGCAGCCACCCGAGCAGCGGCAGTTCCGACCCATCGTGCTGCTGGTGCGCAATGCGCCGGAGGCTTTTGATGCGCAGCGGCGG
Source organism: Roseateles sp. (assembly GCF_031397715.1). Taxonomy (GTDB): domain Bacteria; phylum Pseudomonadota; class Gammaproteobacteria; order Burkholderiales; family Burkholderiaceae_C; genus Paucibacter_A. The sequence continues at coordinate 9,988 of NZ_JANNMI010000347.1, read as the reverse complement.
GCCGAGCAGTTGAGCCCCAGCGGCTGGTTCCCGGAGTCCGGCTCCATCGTGGCCGGGCTTTACAACGCGCGCAGTGCACATGCGGTGACGGCGCGGCTGACCTTGCTGCAAATCATGGGGCCGGATCTGATCGATCTGGCCGTGCCCATCAACTCGGCGGCGGCCAAGGCGCCCTTGGGCTGGACGCTGTCAACCACGGCGCAAGAAAACTTCAGCCAGGAGGCCGCCAGCTTGGCCAAGCGGTTGGCGCCCCAGCTCAAGGCCAGGCTGGCGGCGGCCGATTCGGCCTGCCAGCGTCGAGTGACGGCGCCGGTGCAGCTGCCGCCTGTGCAGCTGTCGGTGCTGCTACCCTCACCGGCCGCCTCAGCAGCCTCCGCACCATGACGCCCTCTGCCTTCAACGAAGCACCGCCACCGCAAGCACCCAAGGCCGCTGCGCGGGCGCATTGGGTCTTGCTCGGCTTGGCCGCGCTGGCCTTGTTGGGTCTGAGCCTGCTGCAAACGGTGTTGCGGCCGGTCGGCGCGGGCGCGTCGCCGATGGCGATTGAGTTGCTCGTTACGGCGCAGCAGTTTCAAAGCCATTTGCTGGCCGACTGGCAGGCCGTTGACGCCGGCCATTGCGGCCTGCGCGGCTGGGGCGAGCCCGTGGCAAAGCCCAACTTCGGCCGCCTGAGCTGCCATCTGCTGGTCGACTCGGCGCTGCTGGTGCCGGGCTATATCGGCCTGCTGGTGTTCTTCACGCTCAGCTTGGGGTGCCGGCTGGGCTTGCGCGGGGCGCTGCCGCATCTGCTGTGCCTGCCGGCCGTGGCCGCGGGCATGGCCGACTTGGCCGAGAACGGCATGACGCTGCGCGCGCTGGAGCAGCTGCAGTATTTTGTGCTGGCCGATGCCGCGGTGGCCGATGTGCGCATGGCCAGTTTGCTCAAGTGGGGCTTGTTGAGCGTTGCGGCGCTGCAGCTTGGCATCATGGCGTTTGAGCTGGCTTGGCGCGGCCGCCGATCGGCGAACAAGCTGGCCGACAAACCGGCGCGCCTGCTGCCGGCCGCTTTGCTGATGATGGGCGCCAGCCTGGCCTGGGCCGGGGCCTTGCGCTTCGAGTGGTATCTCGGCCTGCAGCTGGGCATGCTGCTGGCCGCCGGTGGCTTGTTCGCCTTGCTGTTGTGGCGGCTGTGGCCTGTGTTGCATGCGGCGGCCGAGGCGCTGCCCGTCGAGGCAGCGAGAAGGGACTGACTGTTCGGCCCCTCGGCGGGCGCTTGTTCACTTGCCGGCGCCCAGCCCTTGGTACAGCGCCACGAACTCTTGCGTCAGCTTGTGGCGCGGGTCGAGATGGATCATCGGGCGGGCCAGCTCGTGCGATTCCTTGACCTTGACGCTGGCGCTCAAATAGGGCGCCAGCACCGGCAGGCCTTCGTCTATCAGCGCCTGCACGGTGCGTTGCGGCAGCGCGGCGCGGGCCTGGAACTGGTTGACGATGATGCCCTCGACGGCCAGCTCGGCGTTGTGGTCGGCCTGGATTTCCTTGACGTTGTCGAGTAACTCGTAAAGCGCACGGCGCGCAAACTCATCGCAGTCAAACGGGATCAGGCAGGTGTCCGCTGCGATCAAGGCCGAGCGGGTGTAGAAGTTCAGCGAGGGCGGCGTGTCGATCCAGATCTCGTCGTAGTCGGCGCCCAGCTCGACCAAGGCCTCGCGCAGCTTGTAGATCTTGTAGCGGCTCTCCAGCTTGCTGTGCAGCTCGTCCAGCAAGGGGCTGGCCGGCATCAGGTGCAGGTTCTCCCACGGGGTTTCGACGATGAAGTCGCTGGTCTTGGGCGCCCGAATGCTGAATTTCAGCGTGCTGTCGAAGAACTCGGCCGAGCCGGGGGTGGCTTCGTCGGCCAGATCGGCTGAAGCACCGAGCAGATAGCGGCTGGAATTGCCTTGCCGGTCCAGGTCGACCAGCAGCGTGCGCCGGCCCTGGTGCGCGGCAATGGCCGCCAGATTGCTGGTGATGGTGGACTTGCCGACCCCCCCTTTTTGATTGAAAACAACGCGGCGCATTCGCTGACCCCTGCTTGAGCTGCAATGCGCGTATTGTGCACTGCAGCAAGAGCCCGGTGGCTCAGGGTATTTGCCGGCATTTGCTGCTCAGTGCCTGCAGCAGCGCAGCGAGCTCAACGATCCGCTGCTGCGACTGCGCCCACAAGACGCCGCGCACAAACGCGGCCGGTCCGGCATGGGCCTTGTTGCCCAGCTCCAGCAGCAGGCCACGGCCGACCTCGGCGTCGTTGAGCTGCCCCAGCAGCTCTTGCAGAGCGGTGATTTGATCGCGCCGGGCCTTGCTCGGTGTGGCCGCAAGTGCACGAAAAAAATCACCGGCATAACGCAGCTTTTTGACGGCAATGCGCACGCGGTGGCGGGCGTCGGCGCTGGCTTGCTCAGGCAAGGCCTGCGCCTGCTTTTGCAGCTTTTCGCGGCGCCGCTTCAGCATCTGCTTGGCGGCCTCCGCCAGCGGCGTGCCGAGCTCATCCGGCCGCGGCGAATCGGTGCGCCAGCCGTGCGCCTTCAGCCAGCCTTCGAGGCCCGCCATCAAGCCCAGGTAGCGCTCGGAGTTCAGCGCCAGCACGGCTTGGCGGCGGCGCCGCTGGGCCAGGTTCGCGGCGGCTTTTTGTAGCCCGCCCAGATCCTCCAGATCGACGCAGGCCTGCGTCAAGGCGGGCAAAGTCGTGCCGGCCAGCACCTCGGCATCGCGCGCCGCACCCAGTGTTTGGCCCAGCCAGGCGATCTCCTCGGCCAGCTCGGGCGGCAGCACGATCCAAGGCTTGAACAAACCCAAGGCCGAGCGCAGGCGCCGCAAACCCACCCGCATCTGATGCACGAACTCGGGCTCTTCGCTGAGCCGCAGGCCGGCCTCATTGGCGCGGATCTGGCGCAGGCAGTTGCGCGCGATCAACGCAAAACCTTGCTCCAGCGTCAGGCCGGCGGGTAACTTGACGGGTCTGGCTTTGGTCGGGCTAGGCATGGCGGCTCTGGATGGGTTGAAGTAACAGCTTAGCTCAGCCGTGTTTCAAACTCGTCCACAAGGCCGCCAGCACGATCAAGGAGCCGCCCAGCCAGGCCATGTTTGTCTGCGTCGCCGAGGCCGGCGATCCACCCCTGGGTGCCGGCAGTGCTGGCGCAATACCCGCAGGTTGATGTGCAGCTCATCGTCACCGACCGCACGGCCGCTCTCTATGAGGGGGTAATTGACCGGTCGATCAGGTCGATCAGGTCGATCAGGCCGGCCAGGACTCCGGCGTCACCGGCGTGATCGCACGGAACGAAGGCCTGGCGAACAGATAGCCCTGCATCAACCGCACGCCTTCGTGCAGAAAAAAGTCGCGTTCATTGGCGGTTTCAATGCCCTCAGCAATCACCTGGATACCCAACTCTTGGCAAATCCGCAGCATGCCCCGCGCAATCGCTTGGCGTGATTTGCTGCCTTCGATCCCGCGCACCAGCGCCATATCGAGCTTGATGAAGTCGGGGGTGAAGTCGGCCAGCAGCGTCAGGCCGGCATAGCCGGCGCCGAAATCGTCGATCGCGGTCAGCATGCCTTGGCGTTTGTACTCCCGCAGAATCGACGCCAGCCAAGGGCCATCCTCGACCCTTTCGCCTTCGGTCACTTCAAAGATGATGTGATCAATCGGGAAGTTATGCGTCCGCGCAGCTTCCAGCGTGGTACGGATGCAGACCTCGGGTTTGTAGACCGCGTTGGGTAGGAAATTGATCGACAGCTTTTCCTTGACGCCAAGTTGCACGGCGGTCTTGATGGCCTTCACGCGGCAAGCTTGGTCGAAGCGGTAGCGGTTGCCCTGCGTCACTTGTGACAGCACCGACAACGCACCTTCTCCGGCAGGCCCACGCACCAAAGCCTCATGCGCGAAGTTGTTGCGGCTGACCACGTCGACGATGGGCTGGTAGGCGAAATCGAACTTGAAACCGAGCTTTTCGGCCGCGCCGCAAGCGCCGCATTTGTCTGAGGGAGCCGACTCGAGCGGTATGAAGCTGGATGGTTCCCCGAAAGTACTGGTCATAAAAAATCCTCGGGAGTTGGGCTGGATATCGACCAACTTGTGGGTAACTTTAGCGGAAGCACTTCGATTGAGAGCCTGTCGTCAAGCCGCCACGGCGTGTTCCTCGCAGCACCAATCGGCCAGATGATCCAGCAGCAGGGCGATGCCGGTGCCGCGCACGGCACCGAGCGGCAAACGTCGTGCCTCTTAATCTCTATTTGAAATATTGCTTTTGATGCCGGGTTCCAGGATAATAGATGCATATTAAATGCAACTTAAAGGAATTTCCCCATGACCGATTGCACCGCCGCGCCCGCCATCATTGATGTGCGCTTGATTCCGCCGGCGCAACGCCATGGCTTGATCTTCCAGTACTTCGAGAGCTTGCCGGTGGGCGCTTGGTTCGAGTTGCACAGCGACCATGAGCCGTTGCCACTGAAGCAGCAATTTCAGTCGATGTGGGCGGGTCAGTTCGATTGGGAAACGCTGGAGGCGGCGCCATTGCAGTGGCGGGTACGCATCGGCCGGCGCCCGGCTGGCAAAAGCTGCTGCGGCAGCTGCGGCGGCGCGAACTGAACCGTCAAGTCGCCTGCCCCCCCAGCATGCCAACCGACCCTGAGCAAGCACCATGCGCCTGACCACCATGACCGACTATGCGCTGCGCATGCTGATCTATCTGGGTCAGCACCCGGAGCGGCTCTGCACCACGGCCGAAATCGCGCAGGCCTATGGCATTTCCGAAGCCCATCTGACCAAGATCACCCACCAACTGGGCCTGGGCGGCTGGATCAGCACCGTGCGCGGCAAGGGCGGGGGCATGCGCCTGGCGCTGCAGCCGGCCGACATCATGCTGGGTGCGCTGGTGCGGGCGGTGGAACCCGATTTCTACCTGGTCGAATGTCTGGGCGCGAGCAACGCCTGCAATCTGAGCGGCCGCTGCCGCCTGACCGGGATTTTCAACGACGCTTTGGCTGCATTTCTGGCGCAGCTGGATCGCCACAGCCTGGCCGATCTGCTGAGCCCGTTCACAGCGGATGGTGCCGCACCGCTTGACGTGGTGGTTGCTCTGCCCCGACCCGCGCCCCGCCAGCCGGCGCGCCCGAAAGCCCCATGAGCCCGTCCAAACCCTCCGCGCACCGGGTGATCCCGGTGATCCCGCTCTATGTTGCCGAGGCCAAGGTCTACCCGCGTTCGGTCAGCGGGCGCTATGCCAACTGGCGCTGGCTGCTGGTGGCCCTGACCCAGCTGTTTTTTTACGGCATGCCCTGGTTGCAGTGGCACGGCCGCCAGGCCCTGCTGTTCGATCTGGAGGCCGGGCGCTTCTATGTGCTGGGCCTGCTGCTCTACCCGCAGGACTTCATCTACCTGGCCGCCTTGCTGGTGCTGAGCGCTCTGGCGCTGTTTTTCTTCACCGCCGTGGCCGGCCGTCTGTGGTGCGGCTACAGCTGCCCGCAGACCGTTTACACCGAGATGTTTCTGTGGATTGAGCGCCATACCGAGGGTGACCGCCAGGCCCGCATGAGCCTGGACCGCGCGCCCTGGAGTGCCGCCAAGCTGGCGCGCAAATCGGCCAAGCAGGGCGGCTGGTTGGCCCTGTCTTTGCTGACCGGCTTCAGCTTCGTCGGCTACTTCATGCCGATACGCGAGCTGAGCGCTCAGGTGATCAATCTGCAGCTGGCGGCCTGGCCGACCTTCTGGGTGCTTTTTTATGCCGGCGCCACCTATGGCAATGCGGGCTTTTTGCGCGAACAGATGTGCAAATACATCTGCCCCTATGCGCGCTTCCAGAGTGCGCTGATCGACGCCGACTCGCTGATCATCAGCTACGACGCCGCCCGTGGCGAACCACGCGGCGCGCGTTCACGCAAGGGCGCCGAGCTGCTGGCCGGCCAGACCGCCGACTGCGTGGACTGCACCTTGTGCGTGCAGGTCTGCCCCACCGGCATCGATATCCGCAATGGCCTGCAAAACGAGTGCATCGGGTGCGCCGCATGCATCGATGTTTGCGACCAGGTGATGGACAAGGTCGGCGCGCCGCGCGGCCTGATCCGCTATGCGACCGAGAACGGCATCACCCATCACTGGACTCGCTCGCAGATGCTGGCCCGGGTGCTGCGGCCACGCGTGTTGCTGTATGGTGCGGCGCTGCTGCTGTTGAGCGCCGGCTTTGCTCTCAGCCTGCAGCAGCGCAGCGATCTGCTGATCGACGTGGTCAAGGATCGCAACACCATGGCGCGTCAGGTCGAGGACGGCCTGGTCGAGAACGTCTACCGCCTGCAGCTGATCAACCGCACCGAACGGCCGCTGCGCCTGCGCCTGCGCGCCGAGGGGCTGCCGGGCTTGCAGCTGCAGGCCAGCGGCGGCACCGAGCTGCTGCTGGCGCCGGCCGCCATCGGCGCGCTGCCGGTGCAGCTGCGCCTGCCGCCGCAGGCCGGCCTGGCGCCGGGTGCACACGCCGTGTACTTTCTGGCCGAGGATCTGGACCGCCCCGGCGCCGGCTTTCGCAGCAAGGCCGTGTTCTACCTGCCGCGCTGATGCAGAGAGGCTGAGAACTAATGCAACACGCCCGCGTAAGCCCCCAGAAAGCGCCCAATCTAGGCGCGAAGCGTAGCCGGGCTGGTGGCCCGGCGAGATTGAGCAACAACGAGTGGGCGTTTTCTGGGGGCTTACCCGTAGGGCCGGGCTCCAAAAGACGCTGGCGGGTGTTGCCCAGCTTGCCCAGGCGGACGCCTGGGCTGCGCCGTACGCCTACGCCAGCGCCTTTTTGGGGCCCGGCGCGGGCGCGTTGCATTAGTTCTCAGCCTCTGAGCCCCCACCGCCCGCTGTTTGCCGCCGCCGCCGCGCTCTGGCTGGCCAGCGCGCTGTGGTGGTCGGCGCAGCTGCTGTTGCCTCAGCCCGCCGGCTTGCTGCCGGCAGCGACCCTGCATGGCTGGCTGATGAGTCTGGGCTTTATGCCGCTGTTCATCGCCGGCTTTGCCTGCACCAGCCTGCCGCGCTGGCTGGATCAGGCGCCCATCGATGGGCGGCCGCTGTGCCTGCCCGCTGCGCTGGCCGTGCTGGCTTGGCTGGGCCTGCTGCTGGCCGATGCCCGCGGCTGGCGCGGCGTGGCCGGCCTGGCGGCAACGTTGCCGGGCCTGCTGCTGCTGGCCTTGGCCCTGGGGCTGCTGCGCCGCTGCGGCCGGGCCGGCGCGCGCTTTTCTGGCCATGCCTGGGGCATCGCTGCCGCGCTGGCCTGGGTCGGCCTGTGCCAGCTCGGCGCGGCGCTGGCCTTGTTGATCAATCAGCCGGGCCTGCTGCAACTGGCGCAGCGCCTGGGGCTGTGGTTGGGGGTTGGCGCGGTCTTCATGCTGGCCCTGCAGCGGCTGACGCCGTTTGTCCATGCCGATGGCCGGCGTGCGCCGGGCTTGTTGATCGGCCTGCTGCTGGGCCTGTTGCTGCGCTGCGGCCTGGAACTGGCCGCGCTGTGGGCTTGGCCGGTGCCGGCGTTGATCCGGCTTGTGTCGGCGGCCGCGCTGGCGCGGCTGGCCGCCCTGGTCTGGCGTGACGCGCAGCGGCCCGAGCTGGCGGCCGCGCGGCGCACGCCGCTGGTCGCGCAGTTGTATGTCGGCTATCTCTGGTTGGGTCTGAGCCTGCTGCTGGAGGCGCTGGCGCAGCTGGCGGCCTGGTCGGGCCGGCCCGGCCTGCTGGGGCTGGCGGCGCTGCATGCGCTGAGTCTCGGGTTTATGGGCACGACGCTGTTGGCCATGGTCAGCCGGGTCAGTGCCGTCCAACATGGGCGCAGCGTGGCCGTCGACGCGGGCCTGTGGCTGATGCAGGGCTTGCTGCAGTTGCTGACGCTGGGGCGGCTGGCTGCCTCGGTGCCCCTGCTGCAGGCCGCCGCACTCGGTTTTGCGCTGCTGGCCCTGGCCTGGGCGCTGCGTTACGGGCCCTGGCTGTTGAGCGGGCGCCGGCGCGGTGAATGATGATGATGAGGGGGCGAACAAGGAGCGAACCGGTATGAACGTCGATCCAACCCGGCTGCGCGAGCAGAGCTTGCACGCGCTGTCTGAACCGTTTGACCCGGTGAACCCGGAGAACCCGACCGCCGTCGCGCCTCGCTGCAAGACGCTGAGCCCTCGGCCCGACATTGCTGTCCCGGACGACAATCTGTCTGTCGCCGGCGAGGAAGACCCGGGGGCCTCGTTAGATACCAGTGGCCTGGCCTCGATGTCGGCGTTGCCCGCCAAGTGCTAACGCAGGCTCAGCCGGGTAGTTGGAGCGAGTTCGAGAACTCCAACTCTTGTCATCAACAAAGCTGATTCGCAATCATCCTTAGCCAGCAGTAGACGCGGGCGACCAACCACCACCCTTTTTTGTAACCGCTGAAACTTCGTTTTTTAGCGAGCGGCCGACAGGCTAACGCCCCCGCCCCGGCAGCGTGCGGGGGGGGCAGCAGCGCCGAGGTGCCCAACTTCGACTTTCCGCAATGTGCCCCGAACGGCCGCTAAGCACCAAGCGACAGAACGGTCAAAAACTTTGGCCCGGCCCCAAAGTCAAGACTCGCGCCGAGTCTGCTCGGTGGCTATTTGCAAGACGCGAGACCCCACCCTCGGCATGCTGACCCTCGGCTTGCTGAGTGCGCTGGCGCACAGACCGGCCGGCTCGACAGCCGCGAGAATTTTTTGGTTGAAAGTCCATCCGCCATCAGTGACTTGGTGGCACTCACACACGAGGATCCAGTCATGACGGCGAATCTTTCTAGTCTTGCTCTTGCGACGCTTTCGTCGTTGCGGCCAATGAGGACATTGCCAAAGGCAGGGCCGCGATCGCCGTTCTCGAGCAGAACGCCGGTGCCGCCAGCGCCGAAGCCAAGGCCAAGGTCGTCGAGATGAACAAGGCCGGCGCCGTTCGCTGGAAGGAGTTCGAGGCCAATGTCAGCGCCGCAACGGCCAGTCTGCGCAAATCGATAGAGAAGTCGGCAAGCTGCCCCATCGGCACGCCGCCGGACAAGTCTTGGAAGCAGATGTCGGCCTGAAGGCTTGCCGGTCGCGGCAAAGCTCAGCCGCCGCGCCAGCGCGATGAATCAAACCCAACCCAGGCGGCGCAACACTGCGTGCGCTGCAAGCTCAAGCAAGGAATCCTTATGTACTACAGCAGTGGCAACTACGAAGCGTTCGCCCGCCCACGCAAACCCCAGGGCGTGGAGAACAAGTCGGCTTGGTTCGTCGGCTCGGGCCTGGCGGCGCTGGCCGGTGCGGCCTTCCTGATTCGCGACGGCCAGATGGCGGGCGAGCGCATCACCATCCTGGAGCAGCAGCTGTTGCCGGGCGGTGCGCTGGACGGCATCAAGGAAGCCGAAAAGGGCTTTGTGATCCGCGGCGGACGCGAAATGGAAGAACATTTCGAATGCCTGTGGGACCTGTACCGCTCGATTCCGTCGTTGGAGACCTCCGGTGCCAGCGTGCTCGACGAGTTCTACCGGCTCGACAAGGACGACCCTAACCTCTCTTTGCAGCGTGCCACGGTCAACTGCGGCGAGGACGCGCACACCGACGGCCTGTTCACGCTCAGCGAAGGCGCGCTGAAGGAGATCATCAAGCTCTTCCTGGCCACCCGCGAGGAGATGGAGAACAAGCGCATCAACGAGGTGTTCGGGCCTGAGTTCCTGGCCAGCAATTTCTGGCTCTACTGGCGCACGATGTTCGCCTTCGAGGAATGGCACTCGGCGCTGGAGATGAAGCTCTACCTGCACCGCTTCATCCACCAGATCGCCGGCATGCCGGACTTCTCCACACTGAAATTCACCAAGTACAACCAGTACGAGTCGCTGGTGCTGCCGCTGGTCAAGTGGCTGCGGGACCACGGCGTGGTGTTCCAGTACGGCACCGAGGTTACCGATGTCGATTTCGACATCACCCCCGAACGCAAGCAGGCCACCGGCATCCACTGGCGCAGCAAGGGTGTCGAAGACAGCGT
>NZ_JANNMI010000462.1:0-8014 GCF_031397715.1 Roseateles sp. | reverse complement strand
TGGCGCTTTTTGATACTCGGTCAAGACGCTCTTGAAGCGTTGTGCATCACCCTCAGCTTGAGCGACCACGCGCGACTTGTAACCTTCGGCCTCTTCCATCAAACGGGCGGATGCTCCGCGTGCTCTTGGGATCACGTCATTGGCATAGGCTTGGCCTTCATTTTGCAACCGCTCGCCGTCTGCACGCGCTTTGAACGCATCATCAAAAGCCGCCTGCACCTGCTCCGGTGGCGCCACGCTCTGCACGTTGACGTTCTTGATCTGCACGCCTGCCTTGAGCCGATCCAACTGGGTTTGAACCGATTTGGCCAGGTCTATGCCGATGGCGTCGCGCTGCTCGTACAGCACCGAATCCATCCGGCTTTTACCAACAATTTCGCGCACTGCTGATTCGGCAGCCAAGGTCACCGCATCATCGGGGCTGCGGTTCTCAAACAAGTAGTCGCGCGCATCTTTGATCGTGTACTGAACCGTGAAGCGGATATCAACGATGCTCTCGTCCAGCGTCAACATCGCCGATTCCCGCAAACCCGTCGCAGCGACAACCGAGTTGCGGCCCACTTCCACTTGCCGCAACTGCGTCACTGAAACCACCTCATCGGCCTGAAACGGATAGGGCAGCCGCCACTGAAAGCCGGCCTCGACCGTCTTGCTGTACTTGCCGAAGGAGGTCACAACCCCCTGCTGACCTTCTTGAACGATGAAGAAGCCGCTACCCAACCAACCCAGCAAGACCACGCCGCCGATCAGACCGGCGCCGATGCCGGCACTCTTCATATCGGGTTGGAAATTATTGCCACCACCACCGCTGCCGCCGTTGGCGCCACCGCCGGAGTCATTGCCGCCCGAGCCTGCGGGCTTGCTGCCGAACATACCCGTTAACTTTCGGTTGAAATCGCGCCACAACTCGTCAAGATCGGGCGGGCCATCGTTGCGCCCGTTGCTCTCAAGTCGACCGGCACGCCAACCACTGGGCAACAAGCCGACCAACAAGGCCCGCGTGGCCGCAGCCAAGGGCTTCAATCGTCCGGCGCTGCCGTTTAACTCTCGCCGAGCGCGGCTGACTGGCTCAAAGGTGTTCATGCTCATGCCTGTTTGGAAATGGTTGCGGCGGAATCCGGAGCGGCTTCCGCGTTTAAGTTTTCAGAATCAAACTCCACCGCGCTATCTGGGGGAAGCTCGGACAAATTCAAGCCCGCAGCAGCCTTTGCAGACTCACCCTGCATGGCCAAGACAATTTGCTCACGCAAGACATCCAGCCCGCTGCCGTCCAAGGCACTGACAAACACTCGCGCAGCCCGCAGGCCGGCGCCATCGCCATGGCCCGGGCGCTCGATCCAATCGAGAGGCGCACGAGGGCGCTGATCCTCATCAAGCATGTCTTGCTTGTTGTAGACAATGATTTGCGGAATTGACGCCGCTCCGATGTCATCCAACACGCGTTCGACTTCAAGCATCTGCTCATCCAGGACCGGTGAGGCGGCATCGACGATGTGCAGCAACAAGTCAGCATCAGCTGCCTCTTGCAGGGTCGCCCGAAATGCCACCACCAACTTGTGCGGCAGGTCACGGATGAAGCCGACCGTATCCGACAGCGACACACTGGCGCCGGCCTGCTCCAAATAGAGCGCGCGCGTCGTTGTATCCAGCGTGGCAAACAATTGATCGGCAGCGTAGCTGCGCGCCTTCACCAGCGCGTTGAACAGCGTCGACTTGCCGGCATTGGTATAGCCGACCAGGGACACACGAAATACGCTGTTACGTGCGCGGGCCCGCTGCTGCGTGCTGCGCTGGCGCTCGACCTTCTTGAGCTTCTCTTTGATGGTCTTGATACGGTCGTCGATCATGCGCCGATCGAGCTCGATCTGCGCCTCACCGGGACCGCCGCGCATACCGATGCCGCCGCTTTGGCGCTCCAGATGGCTCCAGCGCCGCACCAGCCTTGTGGCCAGATACTGCAGCCGCGCCAGCTCGACCTGCATCTTGCCCTCGGCACTCTTGGCCCGAGCCGCAAAAATTTCCAGGATCAAGGCGGTGCGGTCGGCCACCGGCACGCCCAACACGCGCTCCAGATTGCGCTGCTGAGCGGGCGAAATTGCCTGATCAAATAGCACCGTGTGCGCTTGGTGGGCCTGCACCAGCAGCTTGATTTCGTCCGCCTTGCCGGAGCCAACAAAGAGCGCCGCATCGGGCGCCTGGCGGCGCGCAATCACGCGCGCTACCGGGGTGTCGCCGGCCGATTCTGCCAGCAAGGCGAGTTCATCCAGGGTGGCGTCGAAGCTGGAGCCGGCCTTGGCAGAACGGCCGAAATCAACGCCGACCAGAATCGCGCGGGCCTCCTCAAGATGAGGCGGGGCGGGGTGGGATGCAGATGATGTCAAGGTGATGCGAGCGCTCTTAGAGGCTTAAGCAGCGCTGTCGTCATCGCCGCCGTTGGCGGTGTGAAAGTTCACCGCGCGGCCGGGCACCACGGTGGAGATGGCGTGCTTGTAGACCATCTGCGTAACGGTATTTCGCAGCAGCACCACATACTGATCGAAGGACTCGATCTGGCCTTGCAGCTTGATGCCGTTGACCAAATAAATGGACACCGGTACATGCTCTTTGCGGAGCAGATTCAGGAAGGGATCTTGCAAGAGTTGGCCTTTATTACTCACGATATGCTCCGTGTTGTGAGAGGGTTTAGGGATATAGATTCGACCTTAACACAGGCGCGTCAGCACGACCCCGTGTGGCCAGTGGCGGGATTCAGTCTTTGTCGCTGAACGGATTCTTGGAGGAGCGCATCTCGATGCGCATCGGCGTGCCGACCAATTTGTAGTGCGCGCGAATGCGGCCTTCGAGGTAGCGCTTGTAGACCTCGGTCACCCCCTCCAGCGAGTTGCCATGCACGATCACCAGCGGCGGGTTCATGCCGCCCTGGTGGGCATAGCGCAGTTTGGGGCGGAAATGTCCGCTGCGTTTGGGCGTTTGGTGCTCGACCGCTTCCTGGATCAGGCGGGTCAGCACCGGCGTCGTCATTTTGCGGAAGGCCGAGGCATAGGCATCGGCAAAAGCGCCCCACAAGGGTGCGATGCCTTGACGTTTGATGGCCGAAATATTGTGGATGGGCGCGAACTTCAAAAAGCCCAGGCGCTGCACGATGGAGCGCTGCAGGATCTCGCGCTGGTAGCTGTCAATCGCATCCCACTTATTGATGGCCAGCACCACCGCGCGGCCGCTCTCCAGGATGTAACCGGCGATGTGCGCGTCTTGATCCGACACGCCTTGGGTAGCGTCCAGCAGCAGCAAGACCACGTTGGCATCGGCAATCGCCTGCAAAGTTTTGACGACCGAGAACTTCTCGACCGCCTCAAACACCTTGCCCTTGCGGCGCAGGCCGGCGGTGTCGATCAGCTCGAACTTCTGGCCATTGCGCTCGAACGGGATGCTGATAGCGTCGCGGGTGGTGCCGGGCATATCGAAGGCGACCAGGCGCTCTTCACCCAGCCAGGTGTTGATCAGCGTGCTCTTGCCCACATTGGGGCGGCCGGCGACGGCCAGGCGGATCACGCCGTCGGGCGCCTGCTCCTCAGCACCCTCCTCTTCGTCCTCGAACTCGAACGGCGCCAGCACCGCTTCCATCAGGCTGCGGATGCCCTGGCCATGTGAGGCCGAGATCGGATGCGGCTCACCCATGCCGAGCTCATGGAACTCGCCCAACAGCGGCGACTCGCTCATGCCCTCGGCCTTGTTGACGCACAAAAAGATGCGCTTGCTGGCCTGGCGCAGATAGCGGGCAATGTCGGAATCCTGCGCCGACAGGCCCAAGCGCACGTCAACCACAAACACCACCGCGTCGGCCTCGGCCACCGCCTGGCGGGTCTGCTTGGCCATTTCCTTGACGATGCCGGTGGTGCTGTCGGGCTCGAAGCCACCGGTGTCGATGACGGTGAACTCTTGATTGCCGAGGCGGCCGTCGCCGTAATGGCGGTCGCGGGTCAGGCCGGCGAAATCCGCCACGATCGCGTCACGCGTCTTGGTCAAACGATTGAACAGCGTGGACTTGCCCACATTGGGGCGACCTACCAGGGCGATGACGGGTTTCATAGTATTTTTGTTTTTCTCAAGCAAAGAATTCAAGGGCCGTTCAGACCGGGGTCGGAGCGGCGATTTTGAGCCTCATTCGGGCCGCATGGCAAACAGCCCGCCATTGCGCGTGGCAACCAAGATCGTATTGCCCAGCACCACCGGCGCGGCGGCAATCGCCGAACCGTCGGTGGGCAGGCGCAATTGGGTCTTGCCGGTGGCGGCGGAGATAAAGTGCACCTGACCTTCGAAGTCACCGACGATCACCGTCGCACCCAGGCTCAGCGGTGTGCTCAGCCGGCGGTTGAGGAATTGCTCGGCGGTCCAAAGCACATCGCCATTGGTGGTGTTCCAGGCGCTCAGGCGGTCGGAGGCATCGCCGCCGACGACTCGGCTTGCGTCGCCGCCAACGCCCAGCGTGCCGCCGACATTGCGGGTCCACATCAGGCTGCCACGTTCGGCATTGACGCAGCCGACCGCCGATTGGAAGGCGCGCGCACACAGCACCTCGCCGCTGCGCATCAGCGGCCCGACCAGGTCGGCCAGGCGCTCGACCTCATTGGTGCCGCGCGGGTTGGCTACGCTGGCCTCCCAGCGAATCGTGCCGCGCAAGGGGTCAACGCCGGCCAGACGGGTGCCTTGGCCGACGATCAAGGTGTCCTTGAAGACGCCGATGACGCCGGGTTGGGCCAGCGTCAGCGGCTCACCGGGGCGGCGCAAGATCCAGATCTTGTCACCATTCTTGGCGTCGAAGGCATGCACCTGACGGTCAACCGTCAGCACAAACACCCGTTCGCCGGCGACCAGGGGCGCGGCCACTGCCGGCGTCGGCAGGGTCTTGCGCCAGATCACCTGGCCGGCGTCCAGCGCCACCACTTCATTGGCGGTCGTCACGACGGCGGCAAAGCGCCCGTCGCTGCCGACACCGGCCGCCAGCTTCTGGCCGACGTTGACGCTCCACAGGCTGCGGCCGTCGCTGGCTTGCAGCGCTTGCACGGTGCCATCGCCGCCTGCCACCACAAATTGCTCCGCCACAGCCGCGACCGAGAGCGGGAACTTGACGCTGTCGACGCGTGCCGTCCAGACCACGCGGCCGGCGATGGCGGGCGTGACCTGCTCCAACTCGGCGGGCTTGACTGCGGTGGAGGAGCTGAATATCGAGCAACCGGCCAGCAGCCCACCCAGCAATGCCAGGGCGGCGAGGTTCTTGCCCATCATTTGGCAGCTCCCGAGGCCGCGCCTTGATTGGCACCAACGGCGGTGGCAACGCCCAAGGTGGCCAGCTTGGCCTCGATCAAACGGCGATAGTCCTGCTTGCTGTTCATCGCGGCATAGGCCTTTTGATACTCGGCCCGTGCCAGCTCGGGCTTGGCCTGCAAGACGAAAAGATCACCGCGGCGATCGGCCTGCAGCGCCGTGAAGTCGGGCAGCTTGATCGCATCCAGCGTCTTGGCGGCTTCGGCGTACTGCTTGGCTTCCATCTGCAGACCGGCCAAGCGCAGGCGCGCCAGGTCACGATACTCATCGTCGGCGGCATTGTCGGCCGCCCAGGCTAGGCTGGCGCGCGCGACCTCGGCCTGTCCCTTGTCGTACTGCAGCTTGGCCGCCTGCATGGCCGCTTGGGCCGTGTAGGTGGTCTTCGGGTAGCGCTCCTTCAGATCACCGAAGACGCGGCCGGCCTTGTCGGCATCGGCGGCCTGCACCGCGCGGTCCAGCTCCTCGTACATGGCGGCGGCCTTGACGGCTTGATCACGCTGCCACCAAGTCCAGCCGTTCCAGGCGGCGAATCCGGCCAGCACCAGGGTGATGACCCAGGTGATCAGATTGCCGTATTGCTTCCAAAAAGCCTTCAGCTGGTCCAGTTGTTCTTGTTCTTCGAGATCGAGATGCGTCGCCATGGATGAAAGGTGCTCGGAATTTACTGGATAAAAAAGGGACGAAATTAGCCCGCGATTATGCGTTGAGCAGCTCAGCGGCCCAATCGGACGCGCAAGAAATTGTGCGCATCACCTGCTCGCCGCCGATGCGGCGCAGCGGCTTGACCGCCACCTGGCCCTGCGCCAGCTCGTCCTCGCCAAAGATCAGCGCATAGGTGGCGCCGCTGGCGTCGGCCTTCTTGAACTGCGACTTCATGCTGGACTGGCCCGGATGCAGGACCACCGAGACGCCGGCCGCGCGCAGCGCTTCCAGCGCCACCATCACGCCTGGCAGGCCCAGGCTGGAGGGCACGATGGCATAGGCATCGGGCACCGGTGCAGCGGGCGTAACGCCGACCTCCTCCAGCAGCAAGAGCAAACGCTCCAGCCCCAAGCCAAAGCCGACCGCGGGTGCTGCCTTGCCGCCCAACTGCTCGATCAGACCGTCATAACGCCCACCGCCACAGACCGTGCCTTGCGAGCCGAGCTTGTCGGTCACCCACTCGAACACGGTCAGGTTGTAATAGTCCAGGCCACGCACCAGGCGCGGGTTGATGCGGTAGGCGATGCCGGCGGCGTCCAGAATGGCACGCACGCCATTGAAATGCGCCAGCGACGCCTCGCCCAGAAAGTCCAAGAGCTTAGGCGCCGCATCGGCCATCGCCTGCAGCGCCGGGTTCTTGGTGTCGAGCACGCGCAGCGGATTGCTGTGCATGCGGCGCTTGCCCTCTTCATCGAGCAGGTCCTGGTGCTGCTCCAGATGCGCGATCAAGGCCGCACGGTGGGCGCTGCGCTCGGCCGCCTCGCCCAGGCAGTTCAGCTCTAGGCTGAAATGCTCGCCGTCCACCAGGCCCAGCTCGCGCAAGAGCCGGCTGCCCATCAAGATCACTTCCGCGTCGACATCGGGGCCGGCAAAGCCCAGCGCCTCGACCCCCATCTGATGAAACTGGCGGTAACGCCCTTTTTGCGGCCGCTCGTGGCGGAACATCGCGCCGAAGTAATACAGGCGCTTGCCGCCGTCGCGCAAAAAGGAATGCTCGGTCATCGCGCGCACCACGCCGGCCGTCATCTCGGGGCGCAGCGCCAGTTGGTCGCCATTCATGCGGTCTTCGAAGGCATACATCTCCTTCTCGACGATGTCGGTCACCTCGCCGATGCCGCGCACGAACAAGGCGGTCGGCTCGACGATGGGCGTGCGCACGTTCTGGTAGCCATAGCGCTGCAACACGCTGCGCATCTTTTCTTCCAGCCATTCCCAGCGCGCCGACTCGGGCGGCAGGATGTCGTTCATGCCCTTGACGGCGCGCAAGGGCTCGATCTTTTGGGTCATCTTCTTGAAGTCAACTGCAGTCATCTCTTGTCCGGCTCAGGCGGTCGTTTCGGCAACACAAGCGCCGCCAAAGCGCTTCTCAATATAGTTTTCAACCAGCACCTGGAACTCATCGGCAATGCCGGCGCCGCGTAGGGTCAGGGCTTTTTCGCCGTCGATAAAGACCGGTGCGGCCGGCGCTTCGCCGGTGCCGGGCAGGCTGATGCCGATGTCGGCATGTTTGCTCTCGCCGGGGCCGTTGACGATGCAGCCCATCACGGCGACCTTCATGTTTTCAACGCCCGGATACTTGGCGCGCCAGATCGGCATCTGCGCGCGCAAGAAGTCGTCGATCTGCTTGGCCAGCTCCTGGAAGGTGGTGCTGGTGGTGCGGCCACAACCCGGGCAGGCGGTCACGCTGGGGTTGAAGGCGCGCAGACCCAGCGACTGCAGAATCTCCAGCCCGACCACCACCTCCTGGGTGCGCGCCTCGCCCGGCTGCGGCGTCAGCGAGATACGGATGGTGTCGCCGATGCCCTCTTGCAGCAGGATGGACAGCGCCGTGCTTGACGCCACCGTGCCCTTGGTGCCCATGCCGGCCTCGGTCAGCCCAAGGTGCAAGGCGTAGTCGCATCGGCGTGCCAGGGCGCGGTAGACACTCACCAGATCTTGTACGCCGGACATTTTGCAAGACAGGATGATCTGCTCGGCGGGCAAGCCG
>NZ_JANNMI010000439.1:0-3119 GCF_031397715.1 Roseateles sp. | reverse complement strand
TTGCTGTAAAAGCCGGCGAACAGCGGCGTTCCGATCAGCGCCAGGCTGCCCAGCAGCGAGGTGATCCATGTGATGGGCATGTACTTGCGCAGACCGCCCATGTTGCGGATGTCCTGATCGTGGTGCATGCCGATGATCACGCTGCCCGCCGCCAGGAACAGCAGCGCCTTGAAGAAGGCGTGCGTCATCAGATGGAACACCGCCACGCCGTACACCGACAGGCCCAGCGCGACTGTCATGTAGCCGAGCTGGCTCAGCGTGGAATAGGCCACCACGCGTTTGATGTCGTTCTGGATGATGCCCAGGAAGCCCATGAACAGCGCGGTGATGGCACCGATGACGAGCACGAAGCTCAGCGCCGTGTCCGACAACTCGAACAAGGGGCTCATGCGGGCCACCATAAAGATGCCGGCCGTCACCATGGTGGCGGCGTGGATCAGCGCCGAGATCGGCGTCGGGCCTTCCATCGAGTCGGGCAGCCACACATGGAGCGGGAACTGCGCGCTCTTGCCCATCGCGCCGATGAACAGGCAGATGCAGGCGACCGTCAACATCATCCAGTCGCTGCCCCACAGCGGCGCGTCAAAGCCGATCTTGGCCAGCTCCGGCGCCTTGGCGAAGACCTCGGCGTAGTCGAGGGAGCCGCTGTGCGCGACCAGCAGGCCGATGCCGAGGATGAAGCCGAAGTCACCGACCCGGTTGACCAGGAAGGCCTTCATATTGGCAAAGATTGCCGTCGGTTTGGTGTACCAAAAGCCGATCAGCAAGTAACTGACCAGGCCGACGGCCTCCCAGCCGAAGAACAGCTGCAACATATTGTTGCTCATCACCAGCATCAACATGCTGAAAGTGAACAAGGAGATATAGCAGAAGAAGCGCTGATAGCCTGGATCGTCCTTCATGTAACCGATGGTGTAGATGTGCACCATCAGCGACACAAAGGTCACCACGCACATCATCATCGCGGTCAGGCCGTCGACCAGGAAGCCGACCTCCATCTTCAGGCCGCCGACCACCATCCATTCGTAAATGGTCTGGTTGAAGCGCGCGCCATCATTGACGACGGCCTGCAAGGTCAGCACCGAGATGATGAAGGCGATCAAGACGCCAAGAATAGTGACGGTATGTGCGCCGGCACGGCCGATTTGCTTGCCAAAGAATCCAGCTGCAATCGCACCGACCAGCGGCGCCAGGGGCACCGCCAAAAGCATATTCTGTGAGAGTTGTGCAGACATATGACGGTTAGCCCTTCAGCGCGTCGAGCTCTTCGACATTGATGGTGGCGCGGTTGCGGAACAGCACGACGAGGATGGCCAGGCCAATAGCCGATTCGGCCGCCGCCACGGTCAGGATGAAGAACACAAAGACCTGGCCGGCGATATCACCGAGGTAATGAGAGAAGGCCACAAAATTCATATTCACGGCCAACAGCATCAGCTCGATCGCCATCAAGAGCACGATCAGGTTTTTGCGGTTCATGAAAATGCCGACGACGGCGATCGCAAACAGCATCGCCCCCAGCGTCAGGAAATGGCCCAGCGTCAATGTCATCATGGCTTCACTACTCCTGGCTCGCCAGCCGCTGTGGCGTCGGGCTCAATGGCTTCAACGGTGGGTGCGACCTTGATGATGCGCAACCGGTCGCCCTTCTTGACCTTGACCTGCTCGGAGGGTTTTTGCGTGCGCGCATCCTTGCGGCTGCGCAGCGTGAGGGCGATCGCCGCGATGATGGCGACCAGCAGCAGCAGCGCCGCGATTTCCAGCGGATACAGATACTGGCTGTAGATCGCGATGCCCAGCATCTTGGTGTTACCCAGCTGCATCTCGGCGGCACTCAGTTCGGGCGCGCTGCTGAGGCGAAAGCCTCCCATCAAGACGGCCGCCATTTCCAGCGCGATCACCGCGCCGACCAGACCGCCCAGCGGCAGATGTTTCCAAAAGCCCTCGCGCACGCCGGTGGAGTTGATGTCCAGCATCATCACCACGAACAGGAACAAGACCATCACCGCGCCGATATAAACCAGCACCAGGGCAATGGCTAAGAACTCGGCCTTCAGCAGCATCCAGATGCAGGCCGCGGTGAAAAAGGCCAGGATCAAAAACAAGACGGCATGCACGGTGCTGCGTGCCGTGATGACCATGAACGACGATCCCAGCAGCACGGCCGAGAAGAGATAAAACAATACGGTTGTGATGTCCATGCGTTTTCCTGCAAGCAGGCTTTGCGACTCAGGTTCGATCAGCGTGGATCGATCCCGCTTCGTTCAGCGGTACTTGGCGTCGGCCTCCTTTTGGGCTGCGATCTCGGGCTCGAAGCGATCGCCGACGGCCAACAGCATGTCCTTGGTGAAGTACAGGTCGCCCCGCTTTTCGCCGTGGTATTCAAAAATGCTGGTTTCGACAATCGAGTCGACCGGGCAGCTCTCTTCGCAGAAGCCGCAGAAGATGCACTTGGTCAGATCAATGTCATAGCGGCTGGTGCGGCGCGAGCCGTCGTCCCTGACCTCGGACTCAATCGTGATCGCCATCGCTGGGCAAACTGCTTCGCAGAGCTTGCAGGCGATGCAACGCTCTTCGCCGTTCTCATAGCGGCGCAAGGCGTGCAGGCCACGGAAGCGCGGCGACAGCGGGGTCTTCTCTTCCGGGAACTGCACCGTGATATTGCGGGACAAGAAATGCCGGCCGGTCAGGGCCAGGCCCTTGAACAGCTCGATGAGCATGAAGCTCTTGACGAAGCTAACTGCAGACATGGGCGGCCTCATCACTTCCAGATGTTGTAAGGCGACTGGATCCAGAAGCCGACGACGACCAGCCAGACCAGAGTCACGGGAATGAAGATCTTCCAGCCCAGGCGCATGATCTGGTCATAGCGATAGCGCGGGAAACTGGCGCGAATCCACAAGAACATGGTGACCACGGCGAAGGTCTTGGCACCCAGCCAGATCCAGCCGGGGATGAAGTCGAGTGCGGCGATCGGCGACAACCAGCCACCCAGGAACAGGGTCACGGTCAGGATCGAGACCAACCACATATTCGCGTACTCGGCCAAGAAGAACATCGCGAACGACATGCCCGAGTACTCGACCATATGGCCGGCGACGATCTCCGATTCGCCCTCG
>NZ_JANNMI010000424.1:0-7959 GCF_031397715.1 Roseateles sp. | reverse complement strand
GCGCAGGCTGCGGGTGCCGTTGGCGTACGCAGCGGCCTTGATCTGGCGGATCGGGCGCTTGTCGACAATCAGTTCGCGGATTTCGTCGTTCAGGGTCAATATCTCGGCAATGGCGCGGCGGCCCTTGTAGCCGGTGCCGCGGCAATGGCCGCAGCCTTCGCCTTTGAGGAAATTCGTGTCCTTTTCTTCCGTCAATCCGTAGCGATTCAGCGTTACGGCATCGGGCTGAAACGGCCGCGCGCAATGTTTGCAGGTCAGCCGCACCAGGCGCTGCGCCAACACCGCGTTCAGCGCCGAAACGACGTTGTACAGGTCCAGCCCCATATGCATGAAGCGGCCGATCACGTCGAAGGCGTTGTTGGCGTGCACGGTGGAAAAAACCAAATGGCCGGTCAGCGCCGCCTGCACCGCGATCTGTGCGGTCTCGGCGTCACGGATTTCGCCCACCATGACGCGGTCGGGGTCGTGGCGCAGGATCGAGCGCAGGCCGCGCGAGAAGGTCAGGCCTTTTTTCTCGTTGACGGGGATCTGCACCACGCCGGCCAGCTGGTACTCGACCGGGTCTTCGATGGTGATGATCTTGTCTTCGCCGGTATGGATCTCGGCCAGCGTTGCGTACAGCGTGGTGGTCTTGCCGCTGCCGGTGGGCCCTGTCACCAGCAGCATGCCGTGCGGTTGGCGCGCTTGGGCGCGGATGGCGGCGCGTTCAATCGGCGGGAAGCCGAGTGCATCCAAGGTCAGGCTGCCACCGGTCTGCTCGATGCGGGCACGGTCCAGCACCCGCACCACCGCGTCTTCGCCGAACACGCTGGGCATGATGGACAAACGGAAATCAACCACCCGGCCCTGCACCTTGAGCTGAAAGCGGCCGTCCTGCGGCAGGCGGCGCTCGCCGATGTCCAGCTCCGACATCACCTTCAGCCGCGACACCAATTGCTCGGCCACCGCCGCGCCGTCGACCGTGCGCACCATCGACATCACGCCGTCGACGCGAAAGCGGATCGCCGCGCCGCGCGCCGTGCATTCGATATGCACATCGCTGGCGCCGTCCTGCAGCGCGTCGTACAGCGTGGCGTTGAGCAGGCGCACCACCGGGCTGGCCTGCTCCGACATCAGCAGCGCCGACAACTCCAGCGCGCCGCCGGCAGCCTCGCCCACGGCGGCGGCCTCCTCGACATCGGACAGCGCCCGAAAGTCGGCCTCGCCGGCGCCCAGCCAATGGGTGATGGCCGCAGCCTCGCAGCGCAACCAGCGCACCGGCTCTTGCAGGCGCGCCTCGACGCTTTGCAGCAGCAGCGGGTCGGCGGCGCGGTCGCCCAGCAGCATCTTGCGGCCACCAGCACCTAGCGCCAAAACCGCCCGCCAGCGCTGCGCCTGCGCCTGCGGCCAATGCTCGAAGTCAAGTTGCCAAGGGCCGAACTCGGCCGGCAAGGCATCGGCGAGGGAATGATTGCTAACGGCCGAACTCACTGGACTTGCTCCACCAGCTGGAAAATTGGCAAATACATCAAAACAATAATCCCGCCTATCAACACACCCATGATCAACATCAGCGCCGGGTTGATCGCCCGCGTCAGCAGCTCGGTCAAACGCGCCGCTTCTTCGTCGTGAAAGGCGGCCGCGCGCTCCAGCATTGCGGCCACTTCGCCGCTGCGCTCACCGACCCGCACCATGCGGCGCGCCACCGGCGTGGCCAAGTCGTTGGCCTCCAGCGCCTCGGACAAACGCTCGCCGCGCTCGATCTGCGCCGCTGCTGCCGCGACCGCCGGCCGCCAAGGCTCGGCCACCACGGCTTGGACGATACGCAGCGAGGCCAACACCGGCACGCCCGAGGCCAACAACATCGACAGGCTGCGGTACAGCCGCGCCAAGGCCAAGACGCGCAGCCGCGGCCCCAGGCCGGGCAGCGTCCACAAGCTGGCCTGCACACGCCGACGCAAAGCCGGCTGGCGCCACACCGCCACAGCCAAAACGGCCAGCGCCGCGATGCCCGCTAACACCGCAAAAGGGTGGGCTCCGGCGGTCTGGCCGAAACCGATCAAGACCCGCGAGGCCCAAGGTAAGTCATTGCCCAGGCCGTCCAGAATGCCGGCAAAACGCGGCAGCACATAGAGCAGCAAAAACAAAATCACCGCGCCGCCCACTGTCAGCAGCATCAGCGGGTAGACGCAGGCGGCGATCAGGCGCGCACGCAGGCTCTCGACCCAGGCCAGGTAGCGCGCATGTTGGGCCAAGGCGGCGCTGAGTTGGCCGGTGCGCTCATTGGCGGCGACGATGGCGCAGATCAATTCATCAAAGGCCTGCGGCTGCTCGCGCAGGGCCACCGACAAGGGCTGGCCCTGCTCGATATTGGCGATCACCGCGTCCAGCGCCAGCTTGACGGAGTCGCTGGCTTCCTTCTCGCGCAGGGTATTCAGCGCCTCCAGCAAGGAGATGCCGGCGTCCAGCAGCACGGCCAACTCCTGGCTGAACAACTGCAGCGGGAAGCTCCTGCCCGCCGTGCGGCCGGCGCGCCCCGGCTTAGGCTGCGCGGCCTCCTGCACCTCCAGCACATGCTGGGGCGCCACGCCCAAGGCGGCCGCCACCGACTGGCGGTCGGGCGCCTCCACGCGCTGGGTGCGCACCCCGTCGGCGTGAAAAACTCGGGTCAGGTAGACAGGCATGGGCTGGCTGCAGCGGGCGCTTTCAACAAGCTAGGCAAGAACAAACACTCACCAGCTGACCAGGTCGGCGTCTTCGCCCTCGCCGCCGGGGCGGCCGTCGCGGCCGAAGGACAGCAAGTCGTACTCGCCATGCTCACCGGGCGAGCGGTACTGGTAGTCCATCTTCCAGGGGTCCTTGGGCACGGCCTTGCTCAAATAGGGGCCGGCCCAGCGCGGCTCGTCGGCCGGCTTGGCGACCAGCACCGCCAGGCCCTGCTCGGTGGTGGGATAGCGGCCGACATCGAGCCGGTACTGATCGAGCGACTTTTGCAGCCCGTCGATCTGCGCCCGCGCCGCCTTCACCTCGGACTTGCCAATCTGGCCGAAGAACTTCGGGCCGACATAGCCAGCCAGCAGGCCGATGATGACCATCACCACCAGCAACTCAAGCAGGGTGAAGCCGCTCGAATTTCTATTGCTCTTGCCGATCTTGTTGCTGAATGAAGAAACCATGACCAATTCACATTTACACATTTATCTTGTCTTGACGGCCAACTGCACACCTTGAGCCGCTCTGTTTGACACTATTGCATCCGAAACGGGCCGCAGCAATTGGGACTTGACCACCCCCTTGAGAAACAGCACGCCGGGCCGTTCCCCAATTATTTCTACTCCCCCATGGGTGCCTGACGCAAAGCGACTGGCCTCGGCCCCCAGGGGTAGATGGCCTGTGACACTGTAACGGGCGCCTATGACAGTCGGCTCGGCCTGACCGGCCGCGGCGTGCTGAGGGCGATCTCTTAGCGCTCTACGGGCGCCGCTGGAACGTCGAGCCGCGCCTGCGCGCTCAGCGGTTCGCCATCACCTCACCCAGCCGCACCGCACTCCCCGCCCGCCCCAGATCCTCACCCACCCAAGCCGGGTTAAAACCCCACGGCCCCTTGGGAAACAACATCACGACGGTGGAGCCCAGCAAGAAGCGCCCCATCTCCTCGCCCTTCTTCAACTGGATCTGCTGGCCGCGGTAATCCCACTCGACCACCTTGCCCGGCCGCGGCGGGTTGACCAAGCCATGCCAGCTGGTGGCCATGCTGCCGACGATGGTGGCTCCCACCAAGACCAGCACCCAAGGCCCATGGACGCCCTCAAACACGCAGACCACGCGCTCATTGCGCGCAAACAAACCGGGCACGCCGCGCGCCGTGACCGGGTTGACCGAAAACAGCTCGCCCGGCACATAAATCATGCGCAACAGTCGGCCGGCCGCCGGCATATGAATGCGGTGATAGTCGCGCGGGCTCAGATAGATATTGGCGAAGATGCCGTCGTCAAACTGCGCCGCCAGCGCCGCGTCGCCGCCGACCAAAGCGGCGGTGCTGAACTCGTGTCCCTTGGCCTGGAAAATCTGCTGCCCCTGGATGGCGCCGAACTGGCTGATGCGGCCATCTACCGGGCACAGCAGCGTCGCCTCGGACAATGGCCTAGCACCTGGTTTCAGCGCACGCGTGAAGAACTCATTGAAGCTCGGGTAGGCGGCAATATCCGGCTCGGCCGCCTCGGCCATATTGACGTCGTAGCGGGCGACAAAACGGCGAATGATGGCCGTCGTGATCGCTCCCATGCGCGCCGAAGCGACGCGGCCGGCAAAGCGGGTCAGCGCCTGTTTGGGCATCAGGTATTGCAGCAGCACGGCGGAGCGGTCGGACACGGATTGATTCCCCCTGAGTCAAGGGTCGGGATTGTAGGTTGGAGTGCGCGCGCAAACTCCAACCTCGCCCCGCCGGGCGGGTACGATGCCGGCTTCTGCCCATCAGCGCCTGTCTGTGCCACCCATGGAAATCTACCTCGACGCCAATGCCACCACGCCGGTGCTGCCGCAGGCCAAGGCCGCGGCCATCCAGGCGATGGTGGAGGACTACGGCAACCCCAGCAGCGTGCACAGCACCGGGCTGAAGGCGAAGGCGCTGATCGACGGCGTTAGGGCAGGGGCGCAGCGCCTGCTCGACACCGGTGACGGCGCGCTGCTGTTCGTCAGCGGCGCCACCGAGGGCATTCAGACCGCTGTGCTGTCGGCGCTGAATTCACTGCGCGGCAATTTGCAAGCCGAGTTGCTGCTCTATGGCGCGACCGAACACAAAGCGGTGCCCGAGGCGCTCAAGCATTGGAACCAGGTGCTGGGGCTAGATCTACAGATCGAGGCAATCCCGGTCGACACCCAGGGACGCCACGATTTGGCTTTTCTGCGTCAGCACAGCGCCCGCGCCGGTCTGGTCTGCACCATGGCCGCCAATAACGAGACGGGCGTCATTAGTGATTTAGACGGCATCGAGGCGGCGCTGGTTGGCAGCCCGGCGCTGTGGCTGGTGGACGGCGTGCAGGCCCTGGGCAAGCTGCCGCTGCGCTTGCGGGATCGCCGCATCGATTACGCGCCGTTTTCAGGCCACAAGCTCTATGCGCCAAAGGGCATAGGCCTGCTTTATGTGCGGGCCGGCGCGCCGTTCACGCCGTTGATGGCGGGCGGCGGGCAAGAGGGTTCGCTGCGTTCGGGCACCGAGAATATGTCGGGCATCGCCGCCTTGGGCGCAGTGCTGGCCGCACTGAGCGATGGCGCAACGCTGCGCGATGAGCCCACCATGAGCGGTTTTCGAGACCGCTTGGCAGCAGCGTTAGTAGAAGCCTTCCCTGGCTTGGTCTTCAATGCGCCGATGGCCTTGAGCCTGCCGACCACGCTGAACTTTGCCGTGCCGGGCCTGAGCTCGCGCCTGCTGCAAGACCTGTTCGACGCCGCCGATGTGCGCGTCAGCGGCGGCTCCGCCTGCAGTGCGGCCAAGGCCGCGCCCAGTTTTGTCTTGCAGGCCATGGGCCTGCCGGACTGGCAGGCGGCCGGCGCGGTGCGCTTGTCGATTGGCCCGGCCGTCGATGCGGCGTTTATCGATGAAGCCTGTGCCCGCATCCGCGCCTGCGGCGAGTCGCTGCGCCGGCATTGCCTGAGCCCCGCGAATAATTTTGCGACGCTCGGCGACGGCATCACCCGCTTTATGCAGGACGGCGCCTGCTGCTACTTGCTGGCCGATGCCCTCAGCCAACGCTGCGTGCTGATTGACGCGCGGCCGGAGCAGGTGTTTCGGCTCGCGCAAGCGCTGACCTGCCAGGGCTACCCAGTGCTGGCGGTCTTGAGCACGACCGGCGAAGCCGAGCATGCGCAGGCGCGCGCCTTGCTGGCGGAGGCTGTTCCCGAGCTGATGCCGACGCGCCCCTGCGATGCCTTGGGTTGGCCGCTGGATGTGCCCGCACTGGCGCTCGGCAAGCAGCAATTGACGCGGCAGGGTCAAGTCTTGCTACTCGGTGAAACCGACGTGCCGGCGATTGCTTTCTCAGGGCTGAGCGAGCCTGCCGACTTAACCGCTTGTGTAGGCCCGAACAGCTTGCTGGCCCCAGCCCGCGACGAGGCGCAACAGGTGGCTCGCTGCCTGGCCAGCGCCGAGCCTACGGAAGAACTCGCCGCCCAACAGGTGCAAGGCACGCAGTTGAAGGCCTTCATGACTTACCACCCCGACGCGCTGCTGGTCGATGTGCGTGAGCCCTATGAGCAGTTCCTAAGCCAAACGCCTGAACTGATCGGTGTGCAAATGGAGGCGATGCCTCTGTCGCGCTTGTTGAACGCGATACATCCTTGGCTGACCGAGCAGCCGCAGCGGCCTTTGTTGTTCTTCTGTCGCACTGGCAACCGCAGCCGCCAAGCCGCGCTGGCACTGACCCGCCTCGGCCACGGCCAAGCCTGGACGCTGGCCGGCGGCCTGGCGCTCTTGCCCACGGCAACCCTTTCCAAGCATCAACCCGACCCCGCTCTGTATGTCTGATCTCGACCCCACTCCCGCTCATATTCACGCGTCCTTTTACCGCTTTGTCGCTTTGGCCGAGCCTGAGGCTGTAGCCGCGCGGCTGCGCGAGCTGAGCCAGCCAACGACCGGCATTGGCGGCAATATCCTGGTCGCGCCCGAAGGCATCAGCGCGGCGATCGCCGGGCCGGCCGCGGCGCTGGCCGCCTTCGAGCAAGCGCTACAAAACGACCCCGCTTTCGGCGGCGCCTTTGTCGGCATGGTGTTCAAACACAGCGCCTGCACGACCCAGCCCTTCACGCTGATCAAGGTCCACAGCAAGCCCGAGATCGTTGCCTTCGGGGTGCCGGGCGTGTCCGGCCTGCCGGATGCGAGCAAGCCCGATACGCATGTCTCGGCCACGCGCTGGCGCGAGTTGATCAAAGAGCCCAATGTGCTGGTGCTGGACAACCGCAACAGCTTCGAGTTCAAGCTCGGGCATTTCGAGGGCGCGGTCGACCCCAAGGTCGCGCATTTCCGCGACTTCCCGGCCTATGTAACCGAGCATGCCGATGAGTGGAAGGCCAAGGGCCAGCGCATCGCGATGTATTGCACCGGCGGCATACGCTGTGAGAAAACCAGCGCCTGGATGCAGGATCAGGGCCTCGACGTCTACCAACTCGACGGCGGCATCATCAGTTACTTCGACGCCTTGCCGGATGCCTCCGCCGATTGGAAGGGCGAGTGCTTTGTGTTTGACAAGCGCATCGCCATCGACACGCATTTGCAAGAAACCGCCACCACGGCCGAGGACGTCTATGCGGGCGAGCCGGATGAAGCCTGGCGGCTGGCCAGGGCGCGCCGGCTCGATCCGGCGGCTTGAACCTGGCGGCGGCAAGCCGCGTCATAACGGGCAAAGCAATCGTCAAGTCCAAAGCTGCCAGAATCGGCACTCGCAGCGGATGAATGGCCCCCACGATTAGCTCGCCGATCAAGCACGAACACCCCGAGGACAAAAGACCAGTCATGAATTCCGTCGAACAGCAGTTTTTCATTGGTCTCGAACAAAGGCTTTGGACTGCCGCTGACAAGCTGCGCAGCGCCTTAGGCGCCTCGGTCAACAAGTATGTGGTGCTGGGCCTGTTCTTCTTGAAATACGGTGTGCTCGGCGAATTGCGTGACACCCTGCTCCCGAAGCTGCTCGCCGGCGAGCTGTCTGTTGAAGGACTCACCGAAGCTGTGGAGGCCGCATGAAGGCGTTTCAGTCCCTGGAGGACTTGTCACTGCTGCGCGAATCCGTTTCGCTCGAATGCAAGCTGGCCAATGGCCGCGATAGCAGGGGCGCGCTGCCCGATGATTTCTGGCCGACTTACAGCGCCATGGCCAACACCGATGGTGGGTTGGTGGTGCTTGGCATGCGCGAGCGCAAAGGCCAGTTCGAGCCGGTGGGTATCGAGCAGATCGATAAGGTGCGTACCGAGCTGTTCAATAACCTGAAC
>NZ_JANNMI010000372.1:0-16211 GCF_031397715.1 Roseateles sp. | reverse complement strand
ATGACTTGCCGTTGGCTGGGAGCGCTGGGCTGTGCCTGGGCCTGGGCCTGCAGAAAGAATGCTCGGCCTTCGGCTGATTTGCTTGCCCCGCACGATGCCGGGAGTTCGGCCCGGCAGGCGACCCACTTCTCTTGTCTCGCCAAGAGACGTGGGCAAGAGAAGGCGCTCAGCCGCTGGTAGGCGTCTGATCCTTCGGCAGCCGTCGCAAGCGATGCTTGCTCGGTGCGGCCTCAGACCCTGCCGCATCGCCCTGCGGGTCCGCTCAGTGCTCAAATTTGCCGGGCCGCGCCCAACTCGCTGCGCGCCCTAACGTGCGCTACGCTCAGACAAAGGGCGCGAAGTCAGTTTTTGAAGTCGCTGTGCGAAGCCCGGCAAATTCTCCGCTCCTCGCCCATGCAGAAGGGGAACGGCAAAGAACACGACTCGCTGCGCGTCGCCCCAATCGGTGCGCGCTGCGCGCATGCACCTCGCAAGTTGATGCCGTGCCGGTCAAATCTTGCCCATGCTCTTGGGACCTCGGCGTTTGCCGGAAATTAACGATTAAAGACTTGACCCTCGGCTTTTTTCTTGACCCTCGGCTTTTTTTAAAGACTTGACCCTCGGCTTTTTCCTTTGACGCAGAGCTTTGCCGCCGACAGCCCGGCCGACCGGGCGCGGGCGCAGGCCGCCAACGAGTTCATCACGGCGGCGGTGGCCGCTACCGGTGCGCTGCTGGCCGGCCTGGTCTTCAACGCCTGGGGGTGGCAGGCCATTCAATGGGCGCTGTTGCCGCTGCTGGGCGGCTTGGCTGTGTGCAGCTGGCGCGGGTCAAGGCCGGGCGCGGCGGCTAACTTGACCATGCCGCCTGCCCGCGTAAGCCCCGATTCGAATTGACGCGCGGCGCCGTG
Organism: Roseateles sp.; assembly: GCF_031397715.1. Taxonomy (GTDB): domain Bacteria; phylum Pseudomonadota; class Gammaproteobacteria; order Burkholderiales; family Burkholderiaceae_C; genus Paucibacter_A. The sequence continues at coordinate 15,324 of NZ_JANNMI010000372.1, read as the reverse complement.
ACAATGGCGGCTTGCAAGCGAAGGCATGACGTCAATCACAGCGAGGATCAATCAAGATGTCCGGTGGCAATTGGAAAGAGATGTTCAACGCGGGCTGCGAGGGCGACCTGGACTTGCTCAGGTACCACGTGCTTGCCGGGGTTGATGTTAACTACGCGCATCCAGAATTTTTGTCCACGCCGCTGGTGGCAGCGATTCTGGCCCGGCAAGAGCAGGCCGCGCTGTACTTGATCGAGCATGGCGCCAGCGTCGACCTCGGCTCGGAGTTCGACGGCGTCACGCCGGTGCAGGCGGCAAGGAAAGCGGGCCTTGTGCGCGTTGAAGACAAGCTCTGCGAGCTTGGCGCTCAGCGGCCGGCGGTGGAGCGCAGGCCTGCGTCTTGGCTGCGCAGGCTGTTTGAGCCGAGCGCTGCCTAATTTACAGCGTCTACGGTGAGCGGACCGTGGCAGGCAAGATCGTTGACGTGCGCAAACTCACAACCAGCCACCTGGCTGACTTGTGAGCGCTAGCGCTTCGGCCACGCCCCGCCTTCAGCAACAAACCACTCGAATGGCATGATGCATGCCTGATGGCCCTTTTATTTCTGCAACGCCTGACCGGCCAAGACCGCACTCCGCTTGCCAACCGCCAGCTCGGCGGCATGCTCGCGTTCGTCGCCGGGGCGATCAATGCCGGTGGTTTTTTGGCGGTGCAGCGCTACACCTCGCATATGACGGGCATCGTGTCCGCAATCGCCGACGACCTAGCGACCGGTGGCTTTGCCCTGGCCTTGGCCGGCTTTGCCGCGCTGGCGTCCTTCATCGCCGGTGCCGCTTGCACCGCCATCCTGATCAACTGGGCGCACCGCCGGCAGATGCAGAGCAAGTACGCGCTGGCTTTGCTGCTGGAAGCCGGCTTGCTGCTGCTGTTTGGCATGGTCGGCGCTAATCTGAAGTCGTTTGAGCACCTGCTGATCCCGACCGCCGTACTCTTGCTCTGCTTCATCATGGGCTTGCAAAACGCCACCGTGACCAAGATCTCCAACACCGAGATCCGCACCACCCATATGACCGGCGTGATCACCGACCTCGGGCTGGAGCTGGGCCGCCTGATCTACTGGAACCATGCGCAGCAGGGCAATCTCGTCCTCACCGTGCGCGCCAACCGCGACAAGCTCAAAATCCACCTGCTGATCCTGAGCCTGTTCTTCATCGGCGGGCTGGCCGGGGCCTTGGCGTTCAAGCATTTCGGCTTCTCGGCCACCATTCCTATCGCCTTGCTGCTGATCATCGTTGCCGCGCCGGCCCTGCTGCTCGACCTGCGTCGCGGCTGATCCCACAACATCTCTCGAAGAACAAAATGCCCGAATCTGCTGACCTCGCCCAATATCTGAAGCCCTTTGTCTACGAGACGCTGAACACGCGTGCCCTGCACTTCTCGATCAGCGAGATCCAGAGCCGCATGCAGACCCAGCGCCCGCACGCGCTGGATCTGGACTACACCCGTACCATGGCGGCCTTCATGCTGTTCAGCCCGGAGCCGGACATGTTGGCGATGATCGGTCTGGGCGGTGGGTCGATGGCCAAGTTCTGCCATCGCTTCCTGCCGGCCACACGCATCAAGGTGATCGAGATCAACCCGCATGTGATCGCGCTGCGCGAGCAGTTCTGCGTGCCGCCCGACGACGGGCGCTTCAAGGTGCGGCGCGGCGACGGCGCCGATTTCGTGCGCTTCCCGCCCTATCGCCTGGATGTGTTGCTGGTCGATGGCTTCGATTACGACGGCCAACCGCCCGCGCTCTGCTCACAGCGTTTTTATGACGACTGCCATGACGCGCTGCAGCCCAACGGCCTGGTGGTGATCAATCTGCACGCCGGCCATCGCGACTGTGCCGTGCATGTGGCGCGCATACGCCGTAGCTTCGGGTCAGACGTTCTGCTGGTCGCCGACGCCGATGGCAGCAACACCATCGTGTTTGCCTGCAAAGGCCGGCTGGCCGGCCGCTTCAAGCCGGCCAGCGCGCGCCGGCCCGAGCATTTAGACGCCGACACGCGGGCCGAGCTGATGCCGGCGTTTCAGGCGGTGGCGCGGGCGCTGGGGCAGGCCGAATCGGCCTGAGCTGCCAGCCCGCTTGAGCTCAGCGACCGGCGCTCTGCAGCCTGAGCTTGCGCTCCGGCGTGTAGTCCCACCAGGGCCGCGCCGCCTCGCCGGCCATGAAGCGGGTGACCGAGATGAACACATCGATCACGCAGGGATCATGGCGAACTCCGGTGAGGCGGCAAAGCGCCTCATACATGGCATACGGGCATTGGCCTACCAATTGCTCCGGCGCCAGCACGCCGAGCAGTTCCAGGTCGGCCGCGCCGGCCTTGCCGATATTGGGCAGGTCGGTCAGGCGGTGGACGCGGGCGCGCACCACTTTGCTCGGGTTCATCCGCTGTTCTCCTCAAAAAATCGCAGCAAAAAAGCGCCCGCCAAGGCCGAAATGCCGACGATCTTGTGCGTCGCCTGGCGATAGAACTTGAAGTTCAACTCGGTCTCGGGCCGCCCGTCCTGCCAGTCAGTGAACTGTTTTAACTCGCTGCGCCCGAGGCGTCGCAGGGCGAATGCGCGGGGCTGGACCGTGATGCTGACGCGCGGCGTCTGGCGGCCCAGGCACGGCATTCTTGGGCAGGCGACGGCCGCGCTGACGATGCCATGGGCAACCAGACCGGTGCCGCAGCTCGGCTCGCTGGCAAACACGAAGATGCGGTCACCCGCGGCGATGTGTTTGCCGCCGTACATGGTCTTTTGCTCGTTGAATTTGAGCAGCGGCGCGGCCAGGTCGTGCAGCTCGGTCTTGATTGCATAGAACACCGGCTCGCTCCTCGGCTTCAAGCGCTGACCATTGCCAGCAGGATGTGGCGGATTTTCAAGCTGAGTTCGGGCGACGCGCAAATGGCCTGCTCGGTGATGCAAGAGCCGCCCAGCAAGGGCAGGCGCTGCGACGCGTCTTGAAGAAGCAGCCGGGCGGACATGGTGCGCAAAATTTCGGCCAAGGCTGCGTGCGCAATTTGCGCCCGCGCCGAGGTATTGATGATGGCGACCGGCTTTGCCACAAAGCCCTCGAAGCTGACCAGCCAGTCCAGCGCATTCTTAAGCGGGCCGGAAATGCCGTGTGCGTACTCGGGGCTGGCGATCAGCAGCGCGTCGGCCTGCGCCACCGCGGCACGAAACGCCATCACGCTAGTCGGTGGATCACCCTCAAGGTCGGGGTTGAACAGCGGCAGCCCACCCAGGCCAGCGAACACAAGGACGTTCAACGGCGGCGGGGCTAGGCGCGTTGCCGTGCGGCAGAAAGCAGAATTGATCGAGTCGGCGCGCAGGCTGCCGGAGATGGCAAGGATGTTCATGAGGCCGATCAGATCGTGAAACTGGCCATTCTGCCAGCGACCCATCCCATAACGAATAATCTCAGCGGGCAAAATCAGTGTTCATCCCCTTCATCCAGGCCAAATTTTCTCAAGCCCGCGGAAATACTTTTAGCCAGGATGAAGGGGATGCATGGGATGAAGAGAAGAGGCTCCAATCTGAAGCTCGACCGAACAGCCGTCTTGGGCCTGCGCGCCTGGTCCGGTGCCGGAGAAGGGTTTGACTTTCATGCAGTCAACTTCAGAAGTTGCGGCGGGCTAAGCCGCGCTGACTGACTCAAAGCAGCGGCTCTTGAACGGCGGCAAGGTGTGGAGCGCTGCGCCATACAGATGAAGGTGAAACGTGGCCCGCTCGCCGAGGACGGCGGTGGCATGTATCTGCTCAGCCGAAAACAGCAGCAATTGCCCCGCCCCAATGTTGACCGAAGCGGCCGCGACCACTTGCCGGGATCTCACATCCAGGCGCTCGAACCTGGTGTTGATCTCGCAACCCCGGATGCCCACAATCACGGCCCAGGTTTTGTGCTCATGCGGCGGACTTGTCACGCCCGAGCCGTCCGAAACAAGGTAGGTCGACGGGCCGCCCATTGGGCTGACGGCCAGATGGTGCAAGAACTCCTGCCCCGGCCCGGCCTCCGGCAAATCAAGTTGATTGAAATCGAGCTTGCGGCAAAGCCGCAGCAAGTCCTCGCCAAGGTCGCGCAAGTCCGCCGGGCCCGGCTCGAACACTGGGCCAAAACGCAGCTCAATTTGCGCAACAAACGCTTTCAGTGCGGTTTCAATCATCAGTGAACTCAGTGACTACTTTGCGGCCAATCTAGGCACTCACCAATCTCAGCGGGCCAGCAACCTACCCAGCCAAGCCGCCGCCACATAAATCAACAGTGTGTGCAACAGCGCCAGCAGCGCATAGGCCCAGGGGCTGGGGCCGACGATCCACTCGCCCTGGCTCAGGCCGATTTTGCGCAGCAGCGGCGTCCATAGCGTCACCAGCAAGATGCCGGGCGCGCCGAGCACCAGCAGGCTGCGCTCCAACCACATCGGCAGGCCCGCATTGATGGCCATGAAGATCACCGGCAGCAGGGCGAAGTAGGCGGCGCTGAGCGCCGTTACCCCCCAAGGCAACCAAGCCATCAAACGGCGCCTTTCACGGTTGAATCACGGCGGCATCAGGGGTTGACTGGGCAGGCAGGTTTTTTACAGGCCAGCTTTTGCAGGGCGCGGGCGTCCAGCAGATTGACCACGCCGTCCTTGTTCAGGTCGCGCCGGTCGCCGGGAATCAGTGCTGCGGTGTTGCGGAATTGGGTCATCAGCGCATTGTCCAGCGCATCGACCGAGTCGTCGCCGTTCAGGTCGCCGCTGATCTTGGGATAGAACTGCCAGCGCGAGATCGCCGCCGACTGCCCCACCGTCGATTTGCGCTCCGCCGCGCCGCCGCCCACCACCAACAGGGACACCACTTGGTAGGGGCCCTCCGACTTCAGCAAGGCCTCCGTGGCCAGATTGCTGAGCACATTGTTGACCCCGGCCGTGAGCTGGCGCGAAGCGTTGATCAGGCCCAGATCTTCGCCCCCGGCGCCAAATACCTTGTAGGAAATTTGGTAGAAGCCGGAGACGGTGACCTTGACCGGGATGCTGATGTCCAGCGAGCCGATGAAGCCCGCCTTGAGCACCGGCGTCACGCTCAAGGAGCCCGGGAACTCGATCGGCTGGGCGCATAGATTGCTCAACGGCACGGTGAAGCTGCCGGCATCATTGCGCCTGAAGGCCTGGGTGAACTCGTCGCCGCCGACGTCAAGCACCGTGATGGCGCTGACCTGATAGGGCCCATCCACGCCGATCTTGTCCTTGATGTCGCGGGCGCTGAAGACCGCCTGGGTCGCCGCGGCGCCGGCGCTGCTGCTGAAGGCGGCGCGGCTGTCAATGGTCTTGCCATTCGAGCCGGCCAACTGGATCAGCGAAGCAAACGGGCGGTCTTGCTGGGCACTGAAGCTGACCGCCACCTGCAGGCCGTTGACGCAAGCGCCGCTGCCCAGCAGATTGCTCAGCGTGACATTGGCATTGGTCAGCGAAGGTTCGATCACGTTGACGCGCAAGCTGGCCGCGCGTTGCACCGGGCCTTGCGCGGTCGGCAGCGTCGCCGTGCCGCGGATGTCATAGGCGCCGGCCTGGCTGAACAGATGATCGATGCTGTAAAGCCCGTCATTGGCCAGCCCGTCGGGGCCGCTGCCATTGTCCAGCGCCGGCACCGCTGTCGCCAGTGGCTGCTGATTCACAGGTGTGACCGAGATCTGCGGCGCCAGGCCCAGCTTGGGCTGGCCGTTGTCGGTCAACAGCATGCCGATGGACACGTCCTCACCGACCAGCAAGGTGGTGCGCTCGATCGCAATGCCGGCCTGCAAACGTGACACCGCGCGCAGTGTGGCGATGACGACAGTGGAGTAGTTGGGCGCCGGGAAGTCCAGCACCAGCTTCCACTGCCCATTCGCCGGCGCAGCCAGTGCGCCGATCTCGAACACGCCGCCCGGCGCCGGCTGCGGCAGGGCCGAGCCGGGGTGGAAGCGCACGCCGGCGCCGCCCGAGGCGGCCGCGATGCTGCCGTCCGGCGCCACCAGGCTGAGGCTGGCGCCGTCCACCGGCACGATCACGTCCAGCGCCAGCGAGCTGGCTTCGCCCAGCACAAAGGGCAGCTCCAGCCGGCTCATGCCGGGCACGATCTTGCCCGTCAGGCTTTGCGGCGTGTTCATCGCCACCTGGGGAACCGGCGAGGTTTGCGCGCCCGCCGGCGCGCTGATGAGGTTGAGAGTGGCTGCCGATGCCAGCAGGCTGAATCCGGCCAGGCGACGCAGGCGCACCGCCGCGGGGGATGAGGTGAATGAGCGGGTCGTCATGCTAGTCCTTGATAGGGATGCTGCGGTCCAGCAGCCGGTTCACATTGGCCGCGCTCTTGACCGAGCTGTGGTTGGCGGTGACATTGCCCATCGGTGTGCCGAAACCCGGGTTGGCCGAGTTCAGCGTCACCACGATGTCATTGGCTTGCGGCGTCGGCGCCAGGCGGGTGGTGTAGGTCAGCACGGTGCGGGTGCCCCAGAACCGGCCGGGCACGGTCGAGAACGACATGGTCGCGGACCCGAAGTCACGCAGCACCAGCCAGGCACGCCGTGCGGCGTAGGCTGCGACTCCCGGGAACAGCGGTGCGGCCTCGGCCGCCGAGAGGTCGTTGTCACCATTGGCGTCGGCGTCGGCGCCGACGGTGAAGGTGTTGGCGATATTGCCCTTGGGCGTGCCGCTATAGGTGGCCAGATCACGCAGGCCAGGCAACTGCGGCCCTTGGCCGAAGGTCCAGGTATCGAGATAAGTCTGCGCAAAACCGTTCGGGTCGGCGCCGGCCGCCACCAGATCGTCGTACTCGGATTTCTGGATCAGCGACAAATCGGCGGCCACGCTGCCCCGGTGCGGGGTCGACAGCGTGGCCAGGCTGAGCAGCTTGAACTTGGGCGCCAGCGCTTGCAGGCCCTGCGTGTCGAGGCCGCCCTTGCTGTGGGCGATCACATGTACGCGGTCGGATTTCTGCTCGGCCAGCCAAGTGTCCAGATTGCCGCGCTGCTCGCGCGCATTGGCCGCTACCGTGCCGTTGCCGCCCTGCCCGGCACCGAGGGAAAAGCGTGTGTGCAGCACGCCGCGCTCGTTCAAGGCGGTGATCACACCGGGCGCGCCGTCCTCATCCCAGGTGGTTTCGCTGGCGGAAATGCCATGCGCCAGCACATAGGGTGCGGCGGCCTCGAACTCGGCCGACAACCAGTCCACCGACATGCACCAATACTCGCCGCTGCCGACGTTGGCGGTGTCGATATCGATCTGCAGCGTGTTGTCCTTGCCGAAGCGCAACTCCTCGATGGGCACGACCAGCGAGTCATCGGTCCAGGTGTTGTTGAATCCGGCCAGCGTGCGCTTGAAGTTGCCGTTGAAGCTCAGCCGGTCGATCTCCGGCGCGATGCCGTTGACGACCGCCTTGTCGTCGATGTCATAGACCGGGAAGCGCAGCACCGCTTGGGCGGACAAGATGCCCTTGCGCACCAAGCCAGAGGGGTCCTTCAATGAACCGTCGGCGTTCAGCTGGGTCTCGTTGACCACCTGCGGAATCGGCAGCTTGATGACCAGCGGGCCGCCGCCCCGGTAGGTGCAGCCGGTGTCCAGGCCTCGGCCGCTGTTGATGACGTAAACACCCAGCTTTTGCTCGGGCGGCGCGAACGGCGACGAGGTCTGCGCCCACAAGGGTGAGCAGAGCATGTGAGCGGCAATCAAGATTGCCGTTCGGCTTGGAAAGTTTGAAAAGCGAGTTTGCATACGTTCCCCTGCAATGGTCGGAGCTGAGAGGCTCAGAGACCTAAAAAATGCTCAGTCAAATTTCGGCGCGTCAAGCAGTTGGCTGTCGCCCGCCGGCTTGGCCTGGCCGCGCACGCGCTTGTTCACGATCTCGCTGCTCAACGGCGCGCTGGTGGTGAACCAGGCCTCGTGACCGTCGGCGCCGCGCACCTTCAGCCGCTGGCCGCGCACCTCCACGACCAAGCCATCAACGGCACCGGCCTGGGTGTCGACTTTGGAACCGGCGGCCTGGACGGCCGCTTTCGGCGCGGCCGGCGCGTCGGCGGCAAAGGCCAGCGGCGATAACACCAGCATGGCGGTGCTGGCGGCGATGGCGCCACGCCGCCGGCCTAGGCAGGCGAGCAAGGCCAAGCCGGCTAGGCCCAAGCTGGACGGCTCGGGCACGACGCCGTTATTCGGGCCAATGCTGACCGTCAGGGCGGTGTTCCGGAAGCTGACGGCCAGCGCATCGCTGCCGGAATCAGCAAACAGCAGGCCCGGGTCGCCGAGGTCAAGGCTGAACTGCGCCGCCGGGCTGTCGGCCAGGGCGAGGAAACGCAAGGTCAGGAAGACGAAGGCGTCGGCCTGGTCGCTGTCCAGCAAGGCGCCGGAATTACCCGACAAGCCGAAGGCGCTGACCGCGCCGCCGCCTGCGACCAGGCTGGCATCGCCGTTGAAACCGAAGCCGCCGACCTCGGGCAAATCCAGCGGGTTCAGCCCGCTGCCGGCGTCGACAAAGCCGTGGCCCGACAGCTGCACCGCGCCGGCGTCAAAGCCCAGCTTCAGATCAAAGCCGGCCAACGAGTCGGCGACGGCGCCCGTCAGGCCATCAATCCTCAAGCTCAGCGTGAAACTCTCGCCCACCGCCACCGAACTGGCGCTTGACGACAAGCTGACCACGCCGGCCATCGCGCTGCCGGGCATCAGCAACGCCGGGCCCGCGCCAAACACCAAGCCACCCAAAATCGCGGCAGTGCGACGAATTCGACCAAATTGCTTCATCAGATAGTCCTTAGCACAGGGTTCGACATCAAGCCCTGCATAACCCCTTGCCGGGATGGCATGGCCTATCAGCTGGTCCCCAGTGTAGGTAGACAACTGCGCGCAGAAATAGTGGTCTTCATGTGCCACCGAATGGGGGTTCGGCCCGTTTGGATTTAGGGTTATTACCAGTGCAGCAGGTCTGTGTCTGGCCCTGAGTGTCAATCTGACCTGCCCGGGCTCTGCTCTTCAGAGGTCGGCGCCCGCAAGCGCTGGCTCGCCCAGCGCCAGCTCAACGCAAAAGCCCCGTTCGGCCTGCACCAGCCTGACCGCGCCGCCATGGGCGCTGGCCACCCGTTCCGCCAAGATCAGGCCGAGGCCAGTATTGGCGTCAAAGTTGCGCGCGTCGAGCGCGGCCTGCAGCTCGGCCAAGCGTTGGGGCGCCAAGCCGGGGCCGTCGTCATGCAGGCGCAGCACGCCCGCTGCGGGCACATCCACCGTGACCGCTGTGGCGCCGTAACGGCGCGCGTTGTCGAGCAAATTGAGCAAGGCGGCACCCAGCAGGTCGGGGTCGGCGTTGAGCGTGGCGGCCCCGACCACGCGCACCGTCAACCCCTGGATGGGCAGCCGCGCCAGCAGTTCAGCCAGATCAAGTGGGCGGCGCTGTAGCCCGGTGTTGCTGCGAAACAGGCCCAGCAGGGCCGCGACCACATGCTGCAGGCGCTGGGCCGCCTCGCGCGCGCGCGCCAGACGCGGCCGCAAGGCCTGGGGCGCTTCAAGCAAGGCTACCGCCAATTGCGCATCGATGCCGGCCAGCGGCGTGCGCAAGGCATGCGAGGCATGGCCGGCAAAGGCGCGCTCATTGGCGATACGCTCGGCGAGCCGCTGACTCAGCTCATCGATGGCCGCATGCACGGGCTGCAGCTCCTCACGCTCGGCCGGGCCGAGGCTTGAGCGAGCATCGGTCGGCTCAAAGGCGGCCAGCCGCTCCGACAAGGTTTGCAGCGGCGCCAGCTCGTGGCGAATCTTGAAACGCACCCAGAGCTGGCCCATCAAGCCGACGGCCAAGGCCGCCAGCACGGCGCTGAGCGTGATCTCGGCCTGCGCTTCCAGACGATCGGCGCGCGTTTGTGCGACGTAGAGCATGCGCCCGTCTTGCCCCAAGGCAAGGCCATAGAGACGCCAATTCGGCGCGTCGCTGAAGCCGGCGCCGGGCGTGGTGCGCAAGGCCGCCGCAGGCGCTGCGTTCGAGCGCAAGATGACCTGACCGTCGGCATTCAAGACTTGCCAGGCAAAACGCTCGGCGCCACCTGCCGCCGGCATCTTGGCACTGCGGCTTTCCACTAGGCCCTGGCCCTCGTGCAGCAGCAAACCGCCAATCAGTTCGGCCGACGCGCGCAAGGTATCGTCAAGCAACTCGTCGGCCTCGTGGCGTGCCGCCAACCAGACCGCCGAAGCGACGAAGAAACCGGACAACAAGAACCAAACCACCAGCGAGCGGGCAAGGCGCCGGCGTATGGAAGGCAAGTTCATTTCAGCGCCTCCAGACGGTAGCCGATGCCGCGCACGGTCTCGATCACGCCGCGGCCCAGCTTGCGGCGCAATGCCGAGACATGGACCTCCAACGCATTGCTGGCCAGCTCGGCCTCAAAACCCAGCACCAGTTTTTCAAGTTCGGACTTGGCGACGATGCGGCCGGCGCGCAACAGCAGCGCCTCCAGCACCGCCCATTCGCGGCCGGTCAACTCGACCCGCTGGCCGTCCAGATAGGCGGCGCGCTCGGCCAGATCAATCTCGACCCGGCCCTCACAGCTGGCGATGCGGCGGCGTGACTCGGCCCCGCCGCCGCCGCTGCGCCGCCCGACCGCCCGCAGCCGCGCGGCCAGCTCCTCGGGCGCAAAGGGCTTGACCAAATAATCATCGGCGCCGGCGTCGAGGCCCTCGATGCGAGAGTTTAGGCCGTCGCGGGCGGTCAGCATCAGGGCGGGCACGCTGTCACCGCGTCGGCGTGCGCCGGCCAGCCAGTCCAGCCCGGAGCCATCGGGCAGCTGCCAGTCAAGCAAATAGGCATCGAAGGGCTCGCTCCGCAACGCTTCGGTTTGCTTCAGGTTGCGGCACCAGTCGACCACATGGCCTTGGCTGCGCAGATAGTCGCGCAGGCCCTCGCCGAGGATGTCGTCGTCTTCAAGCAGCAGCAGTCGCATCGTTCCTCCTGTCCAGGCGGTGGATTGTCGCCGCCAGAAAGGGGCCGGCCAAGACCAAACAGCGGCGCCGCGCTGCACCCTTCAGGTGCGCTTCAGGTGCGCAGGGTTCAATCTGCCGATGAACATCTCCAACTCATCGAAGCCAGTTACGCCCCCCACAGCGCCGGCCAGCGAGCGCAGCACCAGGCTGACCATTCCTGCCACGGTGGAACAGCTGCTGCTTGCCGTCAGCTTGTTCTGGGCGGTGGCCGCCAACCGCTACTTTTTTATCGCGGCCTTGAAAGGCCGTAGTTTCGATGACCCCAGCGCCTGGGGTTTTGCCGCGGCCATGGTGGTGCTGGTTCTCGCTTTGCATGTCTTTTTGCTGGCGCTGGTCGCGAATCGCTGGACCGTCAAGCCGCTGTTGGCGGTCTTGATCATCGCGACCGCCTTCGCCAGCTGGTTCATGCAGGCCTACGGCGTCTACCTCGACCCAACGATGGTGCGCAATGCCTTGCGCACCGACACGGCGGAGGCGGGCGAACTGATCTCGGCGGCGCTGCTTTTGCATGTGTTGATCTACGCCGGCTTGCCGCTGGCTTTGCTGTGGCGGGTACGCATCGTCAAGCGGCCCTGGCGGCGCGCGGCACTGGTGCGCATGGGGCTGCTGGCCGTCGCTGTGCTGGCCATGGTGGCCAGCGTGATGGCGGTGTTCCAACCCTTCTCGTCCCTGATGCGCAATCACAAGGAGATCCGTTACCTGATCACACCGGCCAACTATGTGTGGTCGCTGGGCAGCACCTTGGCGGCCGAAGCGCACGGGGCGACCAAGCCCCGCCAAGCGGTGGGGCTGGACGCCAAAGCGGGCACGCGCTGGGCTGCGCACAGCAAGCCCATGGTGGTGGTGTTCGTCATCGGCGAGACGGCCCGCGCCGCCAACTGGGGCTTGAACGGCTATACCCGCCAGACCACGCCGCAGCTGGCGCAAATCGCGGCTTTGCCCGGCAGCAGTTTGATCAGCTTTGGTGATGTGCGTGCCTGCGGCACCAATACCGAGACCTCGCTGCCCTGCATGTTCTCGGCAATTGGGCGGCGCGACTATGACGAGGCCCGCATTCGCGGCACCGATTCACTGCTGCATGTGCTGGCACGGGCCGGCGTCGGGGTGCAGTGGCGCGACAACCAGTCCGGCTGCAAAGGCGTCTGCGAGGGCTTGCCGAACGACGCGGTGTCCAGGCTCAATGCGCCCGGCCTGTGTGAAGGCGACCGCTGCTTGGACGAGGGGCTGGTTGCCGATTTGGACACCCGTTTGAACGCCTTGATCGCTCGCTCCTCTGTCCCGCCGGCCGGAGTCTTGGTGCCCCAGCTCTGGCTGATGCACCAGCTCGGCAACCATGGCCCGTCCTACTTCCGCCGCTACCCGCCGGCCTTCAAGCGCTTTGTGCCGGCCTGCGAGCAAGACGATTTGCGCCTGTGCAGCAAGGAAGAAATCACCAATGCCTATGACAACGCCTTGCTCTACACCGACCATGTGTTGGCCAGTTTGATCGCCAAGCTGAAGGCCCGCGCGAACGAGGTGGATGCGGCCGTCATTTACGTCTCCGACCACGGCGAATCGCTGGGTGAAAACGGTTTGTTCCTGCACGGCATCCCCTACGCGATCGCCCCCGATGTGCAGACCCGGGTGCCAATGCTGATGTGGGCCAGCAGCGGCTTTGCCGCTGCCGCCGGGGTCGACTGGGACTGCCTGCGCCAGCGCGCCGTGCCCACAGCGCCGCCTGTCATGCACGACCATTTATTCCACACGGTGATGGGCCTGCTCGATGTGCGCAGCGAACTGTTGGAACCAAGCCTGGACCTGAGCGCGCAATGCCGCTTGCCCGCTAAGGCGCCGTCCGCCAAATGATGGCGGCCGGAAAACAAGCCGGGCAGCGCGACCTTGCCATCACTATCGTTGCGCTGTTGTTCTTGATCGCCTGGGATTTCAGCGGCCTGGACCTGCCGCTGGCGCGCTTGTTCGGGTCAGCCGATGGCTTCCGCTGGCGCGAGGCTTGGCTGACCAGCCGCCTGCTGCACGAGGGCGGACGCAGCTTGGCGTGGCTGCTGCTGGGCTGGCAGCTGCTGCACGCCTTGGCTATGAAACCCACTGAGCTGACGCCACCTAAGCAGGAGCGCCGCTATTGGCTGGGCGTGGCGGTCGCCAGCATCTTGTTTGTGCCGGCGCTCAAACGCGTCACCATGAGCAGCTGCCCCTGGGAGTTGAGCGAGTTTGGCGGCGTAGCCACCTATGTGCCGCATTGGTTGCTGGGCGTTTATGACGGCGGCCCGGGGCATTGCTTCCCGTCCGGCCACGCCATCGCCGCATTTGGCTTCTTCGGCCTGTATTTTCTGTGGCGTCCGTATCGGCCGGCGCTGGCGCGGGGCTTGTTGTGCCTGTTGCTAGGCACGGCGGCCTTGTTCGGCTGGGCCCAGATGGCGCGCGGTGCGCACTATCTCAGCCACATTCTGTGGTCGGGCTGGATCTGTTGGGCACTCTGTGTGCTGGCTGAGCAGATCAGGCGCTGGCGCTCCCGCGCCATCCACTCAGGTCAAGTGGCCAAGTAAGGGCTTGAATCGGTGGCCGCGTGGCTTCCGATTCAAGCTCGCCCGCCTTTTCTTGTGTTTACTTAGCAGCCGCGGCGCGCTTGGCGGCAGCTGCGGCCATGGCGGCGCTGCGGGTTTCGCCGGCGGCCTTCATCTTGGCGTCGAACTCGGCCTTGGTCGCGGCGGTGGCCTCGACCCGGGCGTTGCGACGGGCCACCGCGGGGTCCTTGCCGGCAGCCTTGGCTTCAGCACCGGCCTTGTCCTGCGCCGCCTTGATGGTCGCGGCGCGCTCGGCGCGCAATGGGCGCGTGGTGTTGTTGAACTCGGTGCGTGCGGCACGCTGCTCGGCGCGCATGATTATGACGGGGTCGGTGCTCGCGGCGGCTGCCTTGGCCGGCGCTGTCGCGGCGGGCATGGCCGTCGCGGCGGTAATTTGGGCCTGGGCAACACCGCCCAACAAAGACAAGATAACGGCAACAGCTGAGATGGACTTTTTCATAACCACACCTTCAAAAATTGAATAAAAATGCACTGAGAAACTCAGGTGCAGAGATAGGTTTAACTGCGCATCGGCCGAACGCCGCGGCGAACCACCGTCGGCTGAAGCCCAATCAAGCCCTTCAAACCCACCTTGATATTAAGGGCCTTTGTGCGATATGCCGCAATCCCGGCGTCCAAAACCGACCCTACCCGTCCGCGACTGTTTCTTTTTACGTGAAAGAACGTCTGTCGAAGACGCACACCAGCAGAGCGCCGGGCGAGTCAACTTAGATACCGTGCCGGCGCGTCGTCAGTTCAACTCAGCTGGGCTGTATGGCTGCAGCTGGTGAGCCGCGGCCAACTGCTCGGCCGCGGCAGGTTGGCAACGCGGGCGTGCTTGTCGCCATGCACAGCGACCGTGTGGCTTGGCGCCGCTAGCTGAGCACCCGGCTTGGGCGCAAGCGCCAGTGCCTCGCCGGTCAGGAAAAAGCTGCCGCGCAGGCATTGCTGCGCCAGCGCCTGCAAGGCCGGCTCGGTATCGCCGGAGCCGGCCGACGCGGCGCCGCGCGCAGGTGATGGCGGCGGCACGTGCGGTAAAACTCAGCGCCTCGGTCAGCGCCTGCTCGGACAGCGCTGCCAAGTCCGGCGGATTCAAGACACCGCGCTCGGCCAGTGCGGTCAGCAGGGCGGGCTGAGAAACGGCACCGCCATCGGCGGCATGGCGATATGGACCCTACGCGTTCAAGCCCAGGCGCCGTCGCCGTCGCCGCGGCTCCTAGGTCTTCATCGCGGACCTTGAGAATATGGGTTGCGCGTCAGCAACCATTGAAGGGTCTCGTGCCAGCGCGCCAGATCGGGCTCGACTTTGAGGCGGATACGGGGCTTAGGCGAGCACGCTGCGCTTTTGTTCGCGCTCGACCAAGGCCCGCTGGGTGCCGACAACCACATTCAGCGAAGAGCCACCTTTACGCGCATCAAGCAACATGCCGGTCGGCTTCGGCACCAGCCGCGAACACATCCATCAAGGCGTCACCATTGGCGACGATCATCTGCCTCTACCTGTTTTTACGCTGTCATTGTGCCGCTGTCGAGTTGCTGTCGCGCGAATCGGAGGGCGCATGCAGGCTTGCTCGTGCCGACAAAGGAAACTGGGACTACGGTGACCGACAAACTATCTTGCTATCAGCAGGACCGACGCTTGGGGCGAGGAGTTTGCCCCCATTGGCCATCATAAAAAAAACAGCCCAACCACCTTGCGGTGATGGGCTGATGTTTTCTTTACTGTTGGTTGCGGGGGCAGGATTTGAACCTACGACCTTTGGGTTATGAGCCCAACGAGCTAC
>NZ_JANNMI010000370.1:0-2516 GCF_031397715.1 Roseateles sp. | reverse complement strand
GACGTTCTTCCAGGAAAACTTCTCGATCAGTTCCTGGCGAGTGAAGAGTTCCTGGTCTCCGTGTGACCACCCAAGCCGACTCGGTAGCGATGAACTCCTTGCCGTAGCTCCAGTGGCGGTAATTGACCGGCATGCCGACCGAGGCATAGGCATCCATCATCTGCTCGGCGGTGATGATCTCTAGTTGGTTCGGGTAGGTGTCCAGACCGTAGCGCTCAGCGGTGGCGCGGATGACGTCGTGGTATTCGTCGATCAGGCCGAAGGTCCAGTCGCTGGGCGCGGGCAGGGGGCTGGCTGGGCGAGGCCCGGCTGGCTTCATCTCCTTGAGGGCTGGCTTGCTGCGGCGCCCGCCATAGTCATCGCTGCTGGGGGCGATCGCGCGGTGGCGGCGGTTTTCGATGTCGGTCATGTCAGCCCCTGGTTCATTTGGACGTGCTTTCCTTCTTGAACAGATCGCGGAAGACCGGATAGATTTGCGAAACCTCGGTGGCCTTGCGCATCGCAAAATGGCGCACCTCTTGGCTGAGCTTGCTGTATTCGTCCCAGAGGTTTTGCTGCTGTTCGGCCACTTGCACATAGGCGAAGTAGCGACACATCGGCAAGATCTTGTCCGCCAGCAGTTCGCGGCAACGGCCGCTGTCATGGTGCCAGTTGTCGCCGTCGCTGGCCTGGGCGCCGTAGATATTCCATTCACCACGTGGGTAGCGGGCTTGGATGATTTCTTCCATCAGGATCAGCGCGCTGGAGACCACCGTGCCGCCCGTCTCGGTGGCGTGGAAAAAATTCTGCTCGTCGACCTCCTGGGCCTGCGTGTGGTGGCGGATGAAGACGACGTCGATCTTCTCGTAATGCCGGGTCAAGAACAGATACAGCAGGATGAAAAAGCGCTTGGACAGATCCTTGCGGCCCTCGTCCATCGAGCCCGACACATCCATCAAGCAGAACATCACCGCGCGGCTGGTCGGCACCGGCACCCGCACCCGGTTGCGAAAGCGCAGGTCGATCGGGTCGAGAAAGGGGATGGCTTTGAGGCGTTGGCGCAGATGTTGGATGCGCGCCGCGGTCTCCGCCAGCATGCGTTGAACTTCGTGGTCAGCGGGGTCCTCGTGCTTGAGTAAGGCCAGGCGTTCTTCCAGCTCCAGCAATTCGCGCCGCTTGTCGGTGCCCAAGGCGATGCGCCGGCCTAAAGCGCCACGCATCGAGCGCACGATGTGCAGATTGGTCGGGTTGCCGTCGCCGGTGTAACCGGCGCGGTGAGTCTTCCATTCCGGCGTGTCGGCGAGCTGGGTGCGCTCCAGATTGGGCAGCGCCAAGTCTTCAAAAAAGACCTGCATGAACTCCTCGCGGCTGAGGTGGAAGACGAAGTCGTCGTCGCCCTCGCCGGAGTCGCTGGCCTGGCCGCCGCCTTGGCCGCCACCGCCGCCCTTGGGCTTGGCGACGCGGTCACCCTTGACATGCTCGGTATTGCCCGGCCGCACCACCTCGCGTACGCCGCCCTCTCCGTGGCCGAAGACCGGCTCGCTCAAGTCCTTCTTGGGAATGTGGACGTCTTCGCCTTTTTGAATGTCGCGTATGCCGCGCCCATCGATGGCACGCCGCACCGCCTCACGCACCTGCTCCTTGTGGCGCTGCAGAAAGCGTTCGCGGTTGCCGATCGACTTGTTCTTGCCCGACAGGCGACGGTCGATGATTTGTTGAAGTGCCATGGCGCTCACAAAGTAGTTGCATGTCCTCTTGCGGTGAGACCCTAACTACGAGCTTTTGCGAACCCTCAAATACCACTCACACAGCAGCCGCACTTGCTTGGCCGTGTAGCCCTTGTCGACCATGCGCTGGACGAAGTTCTCGTGCTTCTTGGCCTCGTCGGCGCTGGCCTTGGCGTTGAAGCTGATGACGGGCAGCAGCTCCTCGGTGTTGGAGAACATCTTCTTCTCGATCACCGTGCGCAGCTTTTCGTAACTGGTCCAGGAGGCGTTTTTGCCGCTGTTGTTGGCGCGCGCGCGCAGCACGAAGTTGACGATTTCGTTGCGGAAATCCTTCGGGTTGCTGATGCCGGCAGGCTTCTCGATCTTCTCCAGCTCGGCGTTCAAGGCCGAACGGTCGAACACCTCGCCGGTGTCGGTGTCGCGGTATTCCTGATCCTGAATCCAGTAGTCGGCATAGGTGACGTAGCGATCGAAGATGTTCTGCCCGTATTCGCTATAACTCTCCAGATAAGCGGTCTGTATCTCTTTGCCGATGAACTCGGCATAGCGCGGCGCCAGGTTCTCTTTGATGAAGCCGACGTACTTGGTTTCGGTCTCGGCCGGGAACTGCTCGCGCTCGATCTGCTGCTCCAGCACATACATCAGATGCACCGGGTTGGCTGCCACCTCGGCTGAATCGAAGTTGAAGACCTTGGACAGGATCTTGTAGGCGAAGCGGGTCGAGATGCCGCTCATGCCCTCGTCGACGCCCGCATAGTCGCGGTACTCCGCGTAGCTCTTCGCGCGCGGGTCGGTGTCCTTCAGGTTCTC
>NZ_JANNMI010000363.1:0-22546 GCF_031397715.1 Roseateles sp. | reverse complement strand
GAGCGGTCGAACGCGACGTCGGGGAGCGCGTAGAGGATGTCGAACCCGCCCGACCAGGTCACGCCGCGGCACTGCAGGCCGATGGCGGCGCGGCCGGCGTGCCGTTTCCGCTGACCCAGCAGCATGTGGCCGATGGCCTGGGGCTGTCCCTGGTGCATACCAACAAGACCCTGCGCAAGCTCGAACGCCGTGGCCTGCACCGGATTGCCGACGGCCGCTTGTTCATGCTGGACGTGAAGGCCATGGCAAGAACCGCCGACCTCTATGGCGATGGCCGCCCAGCGCCTCGGCCGCTGGTTTGAGCGGCCAAGCAATTTTTGCTGCGCGGCCGCCATGCGTCATTGGCCGAATGTTGGCTCCGCCATCACGTAGCGGGCGGACGTAGCGGGCGGACGTACCGGGCGGACGTGCCGGTTCCTGCGCTCCGTCCGCCCACGAGCCCGGGCGATGTCTAACGTAGCAAGTCTGCGCACGCCGCAGGTTTTTCTTTCTTGAAACGACAGTCCAACTCGATCAGAAAATCACGTGAGGTGGCGAAGTCCCGCTGGTACTGGCCGACGATGGCGTCGGCTTGGCCATTTTGGTAGATCTTCTTGATGCCGCGCTCGAATTGGTCGCGCATCGCCTCGCTGCGAAAAGCGAACCAATACTTGTTGCTCGCGCCGATGATGTCGTGAAAGGCAAAGTCGGCCAGCACGGCCGACTTCACGCGTGGGACTTGGTCATGCAACACGCGGTAGCGAAAGATGTCCGGTTGCGCCACCATCACATCGGCGCGGTCCAGGCTCAGCATCGCCGTCGGCAGGCTGCCGGGGACCTCGATGTAGTGCTTGTTTGCGGCGGCCATGGCGGCAAAATCAGCGCCCAAATATCGGCTGGCATTTTGAAATGTCACCACCCGCAGCGTGCTCATCTCCGTGATGCTGGTCAAATGCGGAAACTTGGCCTTCAAGGTGATGGCCTGATTGCGAAAGCTGAGGACCGGCCAGCGCGACAAGACACTCACAGGGCCGGCCGTCGGTTTGGCCGTCGGCTTGGCCGCCGTGTTGACGTCAATATGCGCGTCGCCAAACTCGCGCTCCAAACGCAGCGGGGACAAGAACACAAACGCCGTGTTCACCGCTTCGGCGGCAAAGGCGGCCCGCACCAAGTCCACCAACAGGCCGGAATTGCGCTCAGGCAGAGCGAGCGGCTGACTGCCGGCGAAAACACCGACCCGAACCAGCGCAGGGTCGGCTCGCCCGCCCGACGCCAGCACGGCCAAAGCCAAGCCTATCAATGCACTTCCTAGCGTCCTCATAGTTGCCCATGCTAACCGGGCCCAACCGACCAAAACCAAGCGCTCGACCGCCGATCATGCGATATTGGCGCCAGGGGCAGCGCCTTTGCGCCGCCAACACAGCAGGCCAAATCATCATGCAGACCCTGAACGACATGCTGGCGCAGAAGTTCTTGACGCCGGATCAGCACTTTGAGATCTTGAGTTGGACCACCCACGCCAAGACGCCCGAGAAAATCATGGACATGCCACCGCATTTGTGGCGCTCGCTGGAGCTGGCCTCGGTGCTGATGGGCTTCGAGGTGGGGCCGGCAACCCTCTGAAGCACACCTGAGATTTGGACACCCATGCCCGAAACCATCTTTGAAATCCCGGCACTGCTGGGTCAGGACGACGCCGACGCCGTCATGTTCGAGCTACAGGACCTGCCCTGCGTGAACCAGGCCGATGTCGATTTGGTCAAACGCGTGGCTTGGGTCAGCCATACGGCAATGATCTCAGCCGAGGACATCGCTACCGCGCTCGCCGAGGCGGGCTTCGCCTGCCAAGTCAGGGCCAGCGGCGCTGAATAACGCCAAGCAAAAGCGGGCAAGCTCATGCCCATCAGGGCTTGCTGCTGTAGTTCAGCGGCAGCCAGTCGTAGCCCTTCTTGGCGTTCGGCCGCAGCTGGCCCAGGCCCGGGAAGGAAACATGCGCGATGGCCAGGACATGGCCTTTCTCGGCGGCTTCGGCAAAGATCTTCTGGCGTTGCGGTGCGGCGGCCTTGGCGTCACTGTCAAACGCAATCGTGACCTTGGGATTGGGGAACTGCACCGCCGCCACATGCATCAAATCGCCCAGGATCAATAGCTTTTGACCTTGGCTCTCGACCGCAAAGACGCTGTGGCCCGGCGTGTGACCGGGCGCGGCGATGCTGCTGATGCCGGGTTGCAGCTGGGTGGCGCCACTGAAGGTCAGCAGCTTGCCCGCTTCTTGATAAGGCTTGATGGTGGCCATCGCGCTCTTGAAGCCGGCTTGGTCTTCGACCGCAGCCTTCGCCATCTTCTCGCTGCTCAGCCAATGCTCGGCCTCGGCCTTGTCCATGCGCAGCACGGCATTCGGAAAGGCCAGCTTGCCGTCAGCCGCCATCAAGCCGCCCATATGGTCGCCGTGCAGATGGGTGATGTAGACCTCGTCGATCTGCGCCGGGCTGTAACCGGCCGCTTGCAGATTGATCATCAAGCGGCCCAATGTCGGCCCGAACAGGCCGGCCGCGCCGGTGTCGATCAAGACTAACTTAGCACCCGTATTGACCAAATAGGCGTTGACCGAAGTCTCCAGCGGCAGCTTCAAGTAGGCCCGTTCCAGCGCCGCTTTGACTTCGCCGGGCGCCGCCTGCTTCAACAGCTTGTCCATGGGCAGCGCGACCGTGCCGTCACTCAAGGCGGTGATCTCAAAGTCACCCAGCATCATCCGGTAATAGCCGGGTGCCTGGGTTTTGACTTGCGGGGCGGCGGCGTGGGTGGTGATCGCAGGCAGAGCAAGGGCGGCGGCGACAGCGAGACTCAAAGCGGCAAGGCGATTCATGGGTCTTCCTTTAACGAGACGAAAACGGCTGCGCAGCATAGCAAGCGGGCAGAAATCCTGCTGGGGATGGCCGACAATCGGGCCAGCAAATCGCCGGGCTGCTGCGCCGCGATCCACCCTGCACCCCTTCAATGCCACCATGTCCGAATCAGCACCGCCGATTGACGCCACCTTGCTCGCCTTCGCCAACAGCCACTGGCATGTGCGCCGCCCCAAGCCCTTTGTGCTGGTGATCGAAGGTGAGGTGGGCGCCGAGGGCCGTGTCGGTGACTATCTGCACGACAAGCTCCTGCAACCAGCATGGCGCGAGGCTTTTTACCAATTGGTCGACGCCACCGGCCTGGTCGTCTGCCTGAATCTGCACACCCAGCACCCGAGCTACCGCGATGTGCGCGGCCGCTCCAGCAAGGGCCGGCTGAGCCAGGGCGAGTATTACCACCACGACGGTTGCTCGGGCCCGACCAAGCCGCGCTTCGTCGAAATCCGCTGCCCCGTGCAACCGCAAACGCGCGGCGTGGCCACCGCCGTGGCGCCGCATCATGCGGTGGTGGCGGCGATGGTGCAGGTGCTGCCGGCCGAGTTGGCGGCACAGAATTTGAACCCCGCAGCCATCAGCCAGATGAGCGACGCCGAGCTCGACCAACTGCAAGGCCTGCTCACCCGCAGCGTGCGCAAGAAGCTCGACGCCGAGGGCGCGCGGGCCTATTTCCGCGCGGTGGATCTGGCGGCCGACGCCTATTTTGAGCCTTGGGCCTTGGGCGAAAGCCGCATCATCGCGAACGCCAACAGCGGTGTGACGATGCAGCATCGGCGAGCCTACCAAACGCCGCATACCGGCGGCGTCGCCAATGGGCATTTGGTCAAGCGTTGGCCGAACGAGGAATTGCTGCTGCCGGGTCAGGTGCTGGACCCGGCCCTGATCGCCGCGCTGTGCAGCGAAGAAGGCGAGGACGGCAATGAGGACGCGGCTTGCTACCTGCGCCCCCACTGAACTCACTCAGGAATCGTCAACACCCCGGCCGCAAAGCCGATCGCATCCGACGCGGCCGGCGAAGGCGCCCACACCGGCACATTGGCCAGCGTCACGTTGACGCCCGCCGCGCGCGGTGTGGTGTGCACGACCTGACTGGCCGGCAGCGCGACGCCGTTCTTCAAATGCGCCCACATCTGGTCCATCGCGCGGCCGAAGTAGACATGCAGGGGCACAAAGCGACTGTCATAGCCGAGCAGCGCACCGAAGGCAATGAAGGTGTCGAAATGCTGGGCATTGGTGACCTCGTAATAGCGCGTCTTGGACGTTGCCGCTTCCAGCACCTGGTTCTTGCCGTAATAGGCGCGCGCCGCATGATTGACCGGGATCAGCGTGTCGCTGCGGCCGGCCACGATGATGGTCGGCAGCGCGCGCAACTTGGCCGTTAGCTGGACCTCACCCATGCCTTTGATGACACGGTCGGACTGGCTCTTCTGGACCCCAAACAAGCTCGCACCACTGACCGCATCCTTGCCCGTCACCAGCGAGCGCATGCACAAGGCGCCGTCGAGCGCGAAGTCGGCCAGGCCGCTGCCGGCCGAGGTGGCCAGGAAGTCGAGCTTGGCGCCGCCCACCGAATCGTTGAAAACGATGTTGACGCCCGAGGTTGGCGGCACACCATTGCCGCTGGAGAACAGGCCGGCTTGGATGACCGGGTTTTGCGCCACCACGTCGCCGGCGGCACTGGTGGCCGCATAGCTGAAGCCGCAGACGTTCTCGCTGGGCTTGAACTTTCCGTAGCTGTTCACATAGTTGACGGCAATGGAGTTGGTCGCGAAGCGGAAATGCGATTGCTGCAGGAAGTTGTTCTCGGCTTGCCAACCATAGGCGTTCATCTTGGCCAAGGCCTCGTCGGCTTGATCGGCCAGGGTGGCACCGGTCAAGAGGCCGCGCGTTTTCAGCGCCGCACAACGGTTCTGTGCGTTGGCGGTATAGGCGGCCGGCCAGAAGGCCGCGCTCACGGACAAGCCGGCCTGCGCCGACACCGCCGCACAAGGTTGGTAAATATTGGCGAAAGAGAAGTAGTCGACCAAGGGCTTGCTGTGCGTGGCAACCGCGCCGGCCGCACCCTGTTTGATCGTCAGACCGGTGTTGGCGCCGGGCTGCGCCATCGGCTCGGTCACGGCCACGCCGTCGATCAAGCTTTCGGTGTCTTGCTCGGCTGCGGCCAAAGCCGCGCCGCCACCGTTCGACACCGAGGAGGCGATCACAATCGTGTTGGCCGGCGTGATGACGACTTCCTTTTTACCCGGCTGGGCCGCGATATCGGTGCCGTATTTTTCATTCAGCACATAGAAGGCCAGCTTGACGGCGCGCAGCGTGTCGCGGCCCCAGTCCTTCTCGGGGTTCTGCTGCGAATGTGCGTGTTTGTAGGCCACCCGGTTCGGAAACGCGGCGATATAGCCCAAGCGTTCGGCCTCGCTCAGACCCGCATTGAAATGCGCCTTCTTGCCGGCGACGGTGGCCGTGGCTATGGTGCCGTCGATCTGGATCACGTTGTCGCTGCTAAGATCATGCAGGCCATTGCCCGAGCCCTTGTCGGCATAGGCGACCGCGCAGCCGCGCTTGAGCCCCCATTCGCCTGCTGTGCCGATGGCGCCGTAAACGCCGCGCGAGCCGGATGAGGTGGCGGTGACGATGCAGGGATTCTTGGCGTCAAAGTTGCTCGGCACTTGCACCATCAGCACGACGTTCTGGCTCCCCGTGCCGTCGTCCGCGACGGCGATGTATTCGGTGCCCTTGACCTTGCCTTCGCCGAGCGTGTCGGCACCGGTGGTGTCGATATTGGGGCCGTACAGGCGCGTGAAACCACCCACCACCGTGTAGTCAATCAGGGCGCGGTAGTTGTTGTAGATCGCATTGCGGCGCAACTCGGCGACGGTCGGCGTGGCCGGCACGGCGAAAGCGGGCGCCGCGCCGAGCAAGCCGGTCTTGCCAAGACCGGCGGTCAGGAGGTCATCACTGCTGCCGTCATAACTCGCCTGCGTTACGGTGCCGGCCACAAAGGTCGGCAGCATATTGACGACCGGCGCGGGCGGCGGTGGCGGCTCAGGCGCCGGGTCGTCGTTGCTGCTGCAGGCGCCCAGCGCCAGCAAGAGCGGCGTCAGGCCCAGCAAGGCTTGCTGGCGCAGAAGATATTTACTCGCAAAACGGCGTGAGGTCTTCATGGCATTGTCTCCTTTGTAATATCGTGGCTTCGACTCGTGGCGGCGCGCGCCGCGCAGGCGCACACCCTTGCGGCGCTTTTCATACTGCCGCGCGAATAATCGGTTAGCCTACGCAGCCATGGAAGCAGCAACAAGCCCCAAAACTACGCCAGGGTTTTCCCCAGCAGAAGCCTTTGCGAGCTTGAGCCCGCTGGGGCTGGCTTTGACGCATGAGCGCGTGCTGACCTGGGTGAACCCAAGTTTTGCGGCGATGTTTGGCTTTGAGCAGCAAGATTTGATGGGGCAGAGCTTCGCTGTCCTGTTCCCCAGCGATGTGGAATTCAGGCGCATTGGCCAGCGCATACAAACGGCGATGCTGGGTTGCGGCAGTTATCAAGACGAGCGCCTGATGCGGCGCCGCGATGGCCGCTTGCAGTGGTTCCGCGTGCACGGCCATGCCCGCGATCTGGCCGCGCCGTTTCTCGAAGCGGCCTGGACCTTTGAACGCGTCTTCACCCAGCAATGCGACTCCGAAGCGCTGACGCCGCGCGAGCGCGAGGTGTTGACCGCCATGGCGGCGGGGCAAACCGCCAAGGAGTCGGCCAAGCTGCTGGGCCTGTCGCCGCGCACGGTCGAAAAGCTACGCGCCGGGCTCAGGCAGCGATACGACGTTCACAACGCCGCCGCCTTGGTCGGCCGAGTGATGGGCGCAAACATCACGGTTCAAGGTGGAGTTAACGCCAGCTAGGAGCCCGCTTGCGCACCCGGCGCGTAAGTGATTACCCTAGCGCAATGCTACGTAAAGGAAGTTCCGGTGCCAGGTCTTGCCTTTACGCCCTACATTGGGCACCTAACTTCAATCGTGCCCTGATCCGGTGCGCCGACGCAACGTGAGCGAACTCATTCTCGAGACCCGCGGCCTCAGCAAGGACTTCAAGGGCTTCACCGCCGTTGACGGCGTCGACTTGCGAGTCCAGCGCGGCGCGATTCACGCCTTGATCGGCCCCAACGGCGCCGGCAAAACCACTTGCTTCAATCTGCTGACCAAGTTTTTGGAACCGACCCGCGGCAGCATCCATTTCAACGGCATCGACATCACCGGCGAGCGGCCGGCCGAAATTGCCCGCCGCGGCGTCATCCGCTCGTTCCAGATTTCGGCCGTGTTCCCGCATCTGACGGTGCTGGAGAATGTGCGCATCGGCCTGCAACGCTTCACCGGCACCAGCTTCCATTTTTGGAAGGGCCTGACCGGCTTGAAGCAGCTCGATGCCCGTGTGCTTGCGCTGTTAGAGCTGGTGGACCTGCGCGAGATGGCGGCGCTGAAGGCGGGTGACTTGCCCTATGGCCGCAAACGTGCGCAGGAGATCGCCACCACGATGGCGATGGAGCCAACGCTGATGCTGCTGGACGAGCCGACCCAGGGCATGGGACATGAAGACGTCGACCGCGTCACCGCGCTGATCAAGCGCGTCGCCGAGGGCCGCACCGTCTTGATGGTTGAACACAATATGAAGGTGGTCTCCAAGATCGCCGACCGCATCACCGTGCTGGCACGTGGTGCCGTGTTGGCCGAAGGCGATTACGCCGAGGTCTCCAAGCATCCGGCCGTGCTGGAAGCCTATATGGGCAGCGAAGCGGCCGAACTGGAAGGGGCACATTGATGAGCGTTCCTGCCCTGGAAATCAGCAACCTGCACGCCTGGTACGGCGAGTCCCACATCCTGCACGGCATCAACCTGAGCGTTCAAAAGGGTCAGGTCTTGACCCTGCTGGGCCGCAACGGCGCCGGCCGCACCACCACCTTGCGCGCCATCATGGGCCTGACCGGCACTCGCAAGGGTTCGATCAAGGTGCATGGCAGCGAGACCATCGCGATGGCCACGCACCGGATCGCGCATCTGGGGCTGGGCTATTGCCCCGAAGAGCGCGGCATTTTCGCTTCACTGACCACCGAAGAGAACCTGCAGCTGCCGCCGCGTTTGAGCGGTGGCCGCGCCACACCGATGAGCGATGAGCAGATCTACCAGATGTTCCCTAACCTATCAGAGCGCCGGCACAGCCCCGGCACGCGGCTGTCGGGTGGCGAGCAGCAAATGCTGGCGGTGGCGCGCATCCTGCGCACCGGCGCCGACATCTTGTTGCTGGACGAAATCTCCGAAGGCCTGGCCCCGGTGATCGTGCAGACCTTGGCGCGCATGATCACGGCGCTGAAGGCTAAAGGGTTCACCATCGTGATGGTGGAGCAGAACTTCCGCTTCGCAGCCCCCCTGGCCGACCACTTCATCGTGGTCGAGCATGGCGAGGTGGTGGAGTCTTTTGCGGCCGCCGAGCTGCCGGTCAAGCAGGCCAAGCTCGATGAACTTTTGAGTGTTTGATTGATGTTTCCTTTAACCGACCAGGAGTTGCTCATGTCCCATGCATTCAAGCGTATCGCCCTCGCCAGCCTGCTCGTCTGTGGCTCCGCCCAAGCGCAGATTTCCGGTGACACCGTCAAGATCGGCTTCATCACCGACATGTCCAGCGTTTACGCCGACATCGACGGCGCCGGCGGCGTCGAGGCGATCAAGCTGGCGATTGCCGATATGAAGGGCATGGCCGCCGGCAAGAAGATCGAACTGATCTTTGCCGACCACCAGAACAAGGCCGACGTCGCCGCCAGCAAGGCGCGCGAGTGGATCGACACGCAGGGCCTGGACATGTTGATCGGCGGCACCAACTCCGGTGCCAATCTGGCCATGGCCAAGATCGCGGCCGAGAAGAAGCGGCCCTTTATGGTGATCGGCGCCGGCTCGGCCCGCCTGACCAATGAGGACTGCACGCCCTACACCATTCACTATGCCTACGACACGGTGGCACTCGCCAATGGCACCGGCGCCGCGGTCACCAAGGGCGGCGGCAAAAGCTGGTTCTTTCTGACCGCCGACTATGCCTTCGGCGCCTCGCTGCAAAGCGACACCGCCAACGTCGTCGCCAAGACCGGCGGCCAGGTGCTGGGCAGCGTCAAGCACCCGCTCAACGCCAACGATTTCTCGTCCTTTTTGCTGCAGGCACAGGGCAGCAAGGCGCAGGTGCTGGGCCTGGCCAATGCCGGCGGTGACACCATCAACGCGATCAAGGCCGCCAACGAGTTCGGCGTCACCAAGACCATGAAGCTGGCCGGTCTGCTGATGTTCATCAACGACATCCACTCGCTGGGTCTGAAAACCACCGAAGGCATGTATCTGACCGACAGCTGGTACTGGAACCAGAGCCCGGAGGCGCGCGAATGGAGCCGCCGCTTCTTCGAGAAGATGAAGCGCATGCCGTCCTCGCTGCAAGCGGCGGACTACTCGGCCGCAATGCACTATCTGAAGGCGGTTGACGCCCTCAAGACCGATGACGCCGACAAGGTGATGGTCAAGATGAAGGCCACGCCTATCAATGACTTTTACGTCAAGGGCAGCATCCGCAAGGAAGACGGCCGCGGCATCCATGACATGTTCCTGCTGCAAGTGAAGTCGCCCAAGGAGTCCACCGAACCTTGGGATTACTTCAAGGTCGCCACCCGCATTCCGGGTGAAGAGGCCTTCACCAAGTTGGCGGATTCGAAGTGCCCACTCGTGAAGAAATAAGGCATTGGGGACAGACCGCCCGAGCGAAGCGAGTAGCTCTGTCCTCAACTGATTTAGCGGGTTCTTGCGGGAAGACCGCTGGGCTTGGTGTGGCCGGGGCAAAGCTCCGAACCTTTTAAGCGAAGAACAAACGACGACAAGATGACTGATCTATTTGGTATTCCCATATCGGCACTATTGGGTCAGCTCTTGCTGGGTCTGGTGAATGGCTCGTTTTACGCGATGCTGTCGCTGGGCTTGGCCGTTATCTTCGGCATGCTCAATATCATCAACTTCGCCCACGGCGCGCTCTACATGATGGGCGCCTTCCTGGCCTGGATGGGGCTGGAATACCTGGGCCTGAGCTACTGGGCCATGCTGGTGCTGGCACCGCTGCTGGTCGGGCTCTTGGGCATCTTGATCGAGCGGCTGTTGCTGCAATGGTTGTACAAGCTGGACCATATCTACGGCCTGCTCTTGACCCTCGGCATCACGCTGGTGTTGGAGGGCATATTCCGTAGCTTCTACGGTGTCTCGGGCCAGCAATACCAGGTGCCGGACGCCTTGCAAGGTGCGACCAATCTGGGCTTCATGGTGCTGCCCAACTACCGCGCCTGGGTGGTGGTCGCGTCGATCACCGTTTGTTTGGCGGTCTGGGCCTTGATCGAGAAAACCACGCTGGGCGCCACGCTGCGGGCCGGCACCGAGAACCCAAAATTGGTGCAGGCCTTCGGCATCAATGTGCCGCGCATGATCACGCTGACCTATGCGGGCGGCGTCGCTCTTGCCGCTTTTGCCGGCGTGCTGGCGGCACCGATTTTGCAAGTCAGCGCGCTGATGGGCAGTAACCTGATCATCGTCGTGTTCGCGGTGGTGGTGATCGGCGGCATGGGCTCCATCCTCGGCTCGATCTTGACCGGCTTGAGCTTGGGCGTCATCGAAGGCTTGACCAAGGTGTTCTACCCCGAGGCGTCGAACACCGTGGTGTTTGTGGTGATGGCCATCGTGTTGCTGGTGCGGCCGGCCGGTTTGTTTGGCAAGGAAAAATAAGCATGACCGCGCTTGTGTCGACTTCAAAAGCTCCCCTCAATCCAATCTACGGCTACGCCCTGCTGTTCGGTGCCATCGCCCTGCTGCCGGCCATGGGGGTGTATCCGATCTTCGTGATGAAGGTGCTGTGCTTTGCGCTGTTTGCCTGTGCCTTCAATCTGCTGGTGGGCTTCACCGGCCTGCTCAGCTTCGGCCATGCGGCCTTTCTGGGCACCGCCGCTTACGGCGCTGGCCATGCGCTGAAGGTATGGGGGTTCTCGGCGCCGCTGGGGCTGGTCTTCGGCGCACTGGCGGCCGGCGTCGTTGGTTTAGGCATTGGCATGCTGGCGATCAAGCGCACCGGCATCTATTTTTCGATGATCACGCTGGCGCTGAGCCAAATGTTGTACTTCTTCTTTCTGCAAGCTTCCTTCACCGGTGGTGAGGACGGCCTGCAGTCGGTGCCGCGCGGCAGCTTTTTCGGCCTGGATCTCAGCAACGATCTAACGCTTTACTACGTCGTGCTGGGCATTTTTATTGCCGGCTTCTGGCTGATCTACCGCACCGTCCATTCACCGTTCGGCCAAGTCTTGACATCGATCCGCGAGAACGAGCCGCGCGCTATTTCGCTCGGCTATGACGTGGACCGCTTCAAGCTGTTGGCCTTTGTGCTGTCGGCCTGCCTGGCCGGCCTGGCCGGTGCCACCAAAACCCTGGTGCTGGGCTTTGCGACGCTGACCGATGCGGTCTGGACCACCTCGGGCCTGGTGATTCTGATGACGCTCGTCGGCGGCATGGGCACCCTGACCGGGCCGATGGTCGGCGCGCTCATCATCATCGCGCTGGAAAACAAGATCGGCGACTTCGGCAAGGCGCTGGCCGACCTGAGCGGCATCCAGTGGTTCAACGGCCTGGGCGAGTCGGTCAACCTGGTGACCGGGCTGATCTTCATCGTCTGCGTGCTGGCGTTCCGGCGCGGTTTGGTGGGCGAGGCGATCGCGCTCTTTGACAAGCTCAGGGCTGGCAAGGCCAGCCCCTGAACACCGTCAATCCCGAGCGGCGTTGACGCTCATCTCAAAGACGCGCCGGCACAGCAGGCGCCGAAAAGCCGCCGGGTCTGCGCTCTCGGCCGCCCTCACACTGCGCGGATTCTTGATCAAGGGGTGCGCAGCGGGCGCAGCCTCGGGGCCAAAGCCTGCGCCATAGATGCGCGCCGCGCCGGCCAGCAAACCGAAGTCGGCGCCGAAGCGTTCGCTCGCCTCGGCCGCCAGATGTGGCGGCAAAAACGCCACATGGGCCATGCCGCGCAAGGCCTCGGCCAGCCCCTTGGGGTCGACGCCGTAAAAGCGCGAGCGCGGGCTGTGGGTCAGGGCGATGACGGGCAGGCGGCGCTGCTTGGACAAGACATGGCGGCAGAACGCGTCCAACTGCTGCTCGTCCTCGACCTCGCGGGCCTCGCCCAGCACCGGCAGCCCGCCGTCCTCCAGCGCCAGCTTTTCCACCCACATGCTGAGCAAGCGTGGCGGCGCCAGCACCAACGGGCCGACGCCGGCCTCGGTGCAGGAGGTCTGCACATCCAGGGTATCGACGCCGCCGCTGTCGGCCACGATGGCGCGCACCGACCAAGTGCGCGCGCCATCGCGCTCGCTGTGCGCAACCGTCAGCGACCAGACCGCACCATTGCCGCTGGTAGCGACGGCCAGCTCCATGCCGGGCAGGGCGCAAGTGAACTCGCGCCGCTCGCGGTCCTGCGGCGTGATCTGCATGCTCGGCCATTTGGCCTTGACCCAGGCCCAGGTCAGGTCGCGGGCATTGCGGCGATTGATGGGCGAGCCGTGGCGGCTGCGCAGGGTGGAGCGCAGCATCACCCGCGCTGCCTTGCTGTTGGCGGTGTTGCTGCTACTGCTACTGCTGCTGCTGCTGCTGCTGCCGCGCTTGGCGTAGGCATTGCTGCTGTGACTGGGTAGGTCCTGCATATGCGTTTCCCGGTAGTGGATGAAGGTATTTTTCGTACGCAAGATTCAGGCCATAGCGGCCGAGACCTGCCTCACTGGTGGTACAGCGCCGTCAGGCTGTCGAGTCACTGGGCCGGGCCGAAGGGCTTGGCGATGAAAAGATCGGCGCCACCCCGCCCCCGCCGCCGCGTGGCGGCTGGCTAAACTGCCGGCATGTCATCCTCTCGCCTTGCCCCCTACCTGAACCTGATCCGCTGGGATAGACCCGCCGGCTGGTTGCTCTTGCTCTGGCCGACGCTGAGTGCCTTGTGGATCGCCGCCGACGGCTTCCCCGGCTGGCATCTGCTGACCGTCTTCACGCTCGGCACCGTGCTGATGCGCTCGGCCGGCTGCTGCGTCAACGACGTTGCCGACCGCGACTTCGATAAGCATGTCAAACGCACCGCCAACCGGCCCGTCACCAGCGGCTTGGTCAGCGTCAAGTCGGCGTTATTGCTGGGGGCAGGTCTTGCCCTAACTGCATTTCTGCTGGTGCTGACGACCAATCCGCCGACGATTCTGTTGTCTTTTGGCGCGCTGGCGGTGGCGATTCTGTATCCCTATGCCAAGCGGGTGTTTGCAATGCCGCAGGCCGTCCTCGGGGTGGCCTTCAGCTTCGGCATTCCGATGGCGTTCGCGGCCGCGCAGGGCGGCACCGCATGGAGCCTGGCCGCCATCAACGCCGCCGTGCCGCTATCGGCTTGGGCGCTGCTGCTCGCCAATCTATTTTGGGTCTTGGCCTATGACACCGAGTACGCGATGGTGGACCGCGATGACGATATCCGGCTCGGCATCAAGACCTCGGCGCTGACGCTGGGGCGCTTTGATGTGGCGGCGGTGATGGGTTTTTACGCCGTCTACCTGCTGGCCTGGACGGGCTTGGGCCTGCGCTTAGGGCTAGGCAAAATTTTCCTGGTCGGCATGGCGGTGGCCGCCGCGCAAGTCATTTGGCACTTCTGCTTGATCCGCGAGCGCAGCCGCGAGGGCTGCTTCAAGGCCTTCCGGGAGAACCACTGGTTGGGCTTGGCGGTCTTTGCCGGCACGGCGTTGGATCTGGTCTTGCGCTGATAAGCGCAGGTTCGCGTGCGCTTATCACGCGACCCACGCCTGGGCGCCTCGGGCGGGTCGCCGTTTCGGGGCGGCCCGGCAGACACTGCGGCCTCGATCTGCGTGGCGCTCGCCGCGCGACGCCAACCCCGCAGAGGACGAAAGAACTTCATGCTTCTAAAAAAACCACTCAGCCTGGCCCTGCTCGCCGCCGGCTGCTGCCTCAGCGCTACGCCGCTGCTGGCGGCGCCGGTGCTGCTCAGCCAGACCTTTCAACTCAGCAACTCGCTGGATCGCAACAGTGTGTCGCTGAACTTCGATTTGGGCAGCTTCTTGTCCGGCCAAGGCTATGGGTCCCAGGACATCCTGGCGGGCTCGGCCACGCTGCACGGCTACTCCGACGCGCAATATGGCGCGGCCACGCCGACTGCCTACAGTGGCTACCAGGTGACTGGGCAGACCAGCCACCAGGCGCAATATTCCTACTATGTCCCGGATACCTACAACTGCGGCTGGTGGGGAAGCAGCAGCTGCGGCAATGGCCACACTCAGTCTGTCCAGTACGGCATACAAGACATCAATTCCACCCATTTCCGCGACATCAAGCACGAGGATCTGGTGGCAGACAGCATGAAGCTGCTGATCGGCGCCAGCAGTGCAACAGACCTTGCCGAGACCCGCAGTGCCTCAATCGGCAGCTATGGCGCCGCGCAATTCGAAGGGACTGTCTGCAGAGGCGTCGACACCCGTGGCAACTGCAGCTACGACCACCGCTACGCCCAACAGCGCGACACCTACAGCGCCATCTATGGTGCGCTGGACACGAGCCTGAGCTTTGACGCGGCCGCTTTGCTGGACGCGCGCAGCGACGGTATTTTGGGTGTTGGCTTCGAGGCCAATGCCGGGCAATTCAAACTCAGCTCGATCAGCTTTGACGTCATGGTTGAAAAGGCCGCTGCCGTGCCCGAACCGGCATCGTTGTTGCTGGCCGGCACTGCCTTGGCAGGGCTGGTATTCACCACGCGTCGGCGCCGGCCAACCCCCGGATCCGACAAGTAGCGGGCTGTCGTCCTGCCGCGGCCGGCGATGGCATCGAATTTCGGCATTGGTTCACGCGGCTAGGCTCAAGCCAGCGTCGCCGCTACCGACATTGGATGTTGTGGCCGGCCCGGTCGATTTAACTCTGTGTACCCCATGATTCCCTACCGTTCGATCTTGATTGTGGGCGGCGGTACCGCCGGCTGGATGGCGGCCGCCTATTTGCAGCGTGTGCTGGGCGCAAACCCTGCAATGCCGGTGCAGATCCGCTTGGTTGAATCGACCGAGATCGGCAGCATTGGCGTCGGCGAAGCGACCGTACCGACGCTGCGGGACACGCTGAAGATCCTCGGCATCGCCGAGTCTGAGCTGTTCACGCAAGCGGACGCCACGCTAAAAAACGGTATCCGTTTCAATGGCTGGAAGCATGGCGGTGCGGCCGCCGACGACCACTACGACCACCCCTTCGACCATCCGGTTTCGCTGCAGGGGCACTCGACCATGGCGCATTGGATGAACCTGCGCCAGCGTGGTTTGACGGCACAGGCGTTTGACGAAGCGGGCGGCGTGCAGACGGCCTTGTTTGACAAGAACCTGTCGCCCAAGTTCTTGAACTCACCCGACTTCGAAGCCCCCATCGCCTACGCCTACCATCTCGATGCCATCAAGCTGGCGGCCTTGTTACGCCGTGTGGCAACCGAACGGGGCGTGCAGCACAGCTATGGCGAGGTCACCGAGGTTGAGGTCGGTGAGGAGGGCATCACGGCCGTCAATTTGAAGGACGGCCAGCGCCTGACGGCCGATTTGTATATCGACTGCACCGGCTTTGCCGGCCTGCTGATCGGCAAGGCGTTGAAGGTGCCCTGGGTGTCCTATGCGGACAGCCTTTTGTGCGACCGCGCGGTGGCCTGCCCGATTGCGCATGCGCATGCTCAACAGCCGCTGCGCTCCTACACCACCGCGACCGCCCGCGCCGCCGGCTGGACCTGGGAGATTGACCTGCAGTCGCGCACCGGCACCGGCTATGTGTATTCGTCCGCCCATTGCTCCGACGATGAGGCGGTCGCCACGCTGCAGCAGATGCATGGTTCGGCCCAGCCGATGGCCGAACCGCGGCTGCTCAAGATGCGCATCGGCCACCGTGCCCGCATGTGGGAGAAAAACTGCTTGGCGCTGGGCTTGGCCGGTGGCTTTATCGAGCCGCTGGAATCGACCGGCATCTACTTCATTGAGCGGGCCCTGCAATCGTTCTTCGATTTCTTGCCGGCGACGGCCACGGCACAGTGCGGCCGCCAAAAGTTCAACAGCTTGATCGCCGATCTCTACGACGAATTGCGCGATTTCATTCTGCTGCACTACGTCATCTCGGGCCGGCGCGACACACCGTTCTGGCGTAGTTACACCGAAGCGGTGGTGATTCCGCCCAGCCTGCAAGAACTGTTGTGTCTGTGGGACGAGAAGCTCCCGCACAACACCGACATTCAACGCAAGCAGTCGCTCTTCACAGCGGCGAACTATTTCTATATTTTGGCCGGGCTCAACCGCTTGCCGTCCAAGGGCTTTGGCCAATCAAGCTATCTGGCGCCGTCCGTCAGTCAGGGCGCGCTGGCACATATCGCCAAGATTCGCGCGGCCGCCGTTCAGCAATCGCCGAGCATGCGTGACTTCACCAACATGGTGCGTGGCTAATCGACTACTCGAACGGATAGCGCACACCCAGTTGACGGCGGATTTCGTCCATCCAGGCCAGCGTCGCCAAGGTCTCGGCATGCGGCATGACGGCGGATTCAATCTGACCGGCGCGCACGCAAGCCTGCGCGGCCTCGATCTCGTACTCGAAACCATTGCCGCGAAATGGCGCCTTGACGCGTTGCTCCGGCTGACCCGGACGGGTCAGCACCGCCTCGGTGGCCTGCCAGAAGTCGACCGGCACCGTGATCACCCCACGCTCGCCGAAGATGCGCAGGCCGTTGTCGGCACGGCCATCGACGGCGCAAATGAATTGCGATGTGATGCCGCCGGGGAAGTTCAGCATGCCGGCGACGCGTTGATCAACGCCGGTCGGCGCCAACACCCCGCTGGCCTGAATCGACAGTGGCTGCGGGCAAGCGCCCAGGGCCTGCTGCATCACCCAGCGCGTCATCGTCAGGTTGTAAATACCGATGTCCAGCAAGGCACCACCAGCCAGCGCCGGGTCAAAGATACGGCTGCCGGCATCAAACGGCGGGTTGAAACAAAAGCTCGACTGCAGGCCGCGCAGAGGGCCAATGGCCTGCTCGCGCAACCAGCCCTGCACGACCGTGTAAGTAGGCAGGAAGCGCGTCCAGACCGCCTCCATCAGGAAGACCTTGCGCTGACGCGCAAGCTGCACCAGCGCCTCGGCTTGTGCCAAGTTGGGCACCAGCGGTTTCTCACACAGCACGGCCTTGCCAGCAGCCAGGCATTGGCGCACTGAATCGCCATGCTGGGCATGCGGCGTCGCGATATAAACGGCGTCTAAGGCGGGCTCGGCCAGCAGGCAAGCCAAGTCCACCACCACCCGAGGCGGGGGCACACCAGGCCCAGCGACTTGCCGCGCAAAGCTCGCCGCTCGCGCCGCATCGCGGCCCAAAACCCAGTGCAACTCGGCACCCGCCACATCAGGCAGGGCCGCCGCGAAGCGCTGCGCAATGCCACCCGGGCCGATCAAGGCCCAGCAGAATGGCTTCACGTCAGCACCGTCAGGACAAAGCCTGTATCAGGCCGCTTTCAGCAAGGCCTTCAAGGCCTTGCCTTCGGCGCGCTTGACCCGGGTGGCGGCGCGCTGATAGACCTCTTCGGCCTTGACGCGCAACTCCACCGCCTTGACCAAGGCCGCTTGGTACTTCTCGACCGTGTAAGTGTTCTCGGTGCCGATATAGACGCTGCGACCACTGGGTGTCTGGCCATAACGTGGCAAAGACACGGCAAAGCTGCAGTCGCGTACGCGGCTGCTGGCACGTTGTCTCACGATGGGCCCGGAAATGCCGACCGGCAAGTCGTTGCCCTTGTTGCCGCTCGGTTTGCGCTGCAGCCTTGACGGGGCCGGCAGTTTAGCAATTCGACTCAGCAATTCCTTGGTCGCCAAGGTCAGCGCCGCCGCAGCGCCACTACCGTCTTGCGAATGGTCGGAATAGAGTTTGGTGCCGCCATAACGCAATTGCCAACCATGTGTACTCTGGTGGTCAATGCGCTGGATGCATTGCGGTACAGCGAACTGCTCGCCGCTAAAAATGACAATATCACGTGTTTTCATGAGATTCCTCAAGGCAGATGATGAACCCCCCTAGTTTGTAATTCTACGGCCTATTGTTCACTTTTGTGCAAGTCATAACGCGACTTATAACCGGTATATAGGCGCTCAGTTCCGGCGCGAACAACTCCATCACACGTAACTGGGCACCGCAGCGGCTGAAAACCGAGTTGCGCGACCACAGCATTTGCGGGGAAGCAGGGCTGCCGGTGGCCTTGAGCCACTGCTTTTCCATTTGCCGGCGGGTGTGCCCGTAACGCGACAGCCGCAGGGGCTGCAGTTGACTGCGTTGCACGCGGCGGTCGCTGTAGAGGAGGTCTGCAAGTGGCCGTGGCCCCAGGCCTTTCAAGGCTCGCCAAGGGCCCGCCAAGGCGCAGGCGTGCAGGCTGGAGCGGGCCCAGACCAAGGGACGGCCATCGACCCGCAAGATCACCTCGCGCACCATCGTGCAGCCGTAGCGCGGCCGCCCCAGCGCAGCCAGTTCACGGGCGCGTAGCGGCGCAATGCGTTGGCTCAACAGCTCGACCTCGAAGCGTTCGCCTAACTGTGCCAGGCGACGGCTCAAGGAGCCGGGCGCACGCAGCCAAGCGCGCAGGCTGTTGCGACTCGCTAGCCCCATGCCGAGCAGAACTTAAGCGCCAAACTCGTCGCCGAGTTCGCGGGCGCGCACTTGAGCGGCCTTGACCGCGCGCTGAATAGCCGGGCCAACGCCGTCCGCCTGCAGGCTGGCCAAGGCCGCATAGGTGGTGCCGCCCTTGGACGTGACGCGTTCGCGCAGCACGGCCGGGCTTTCCGTGGACTGCTGCGCAAGTGCTGCAGCACCTGCGCAGGTAGCAAGCGCCAACTGGCGGCCCTGCTCGGCGCTCAAGCCCAGCTCGACGGCCGCGTCCATCATGGCCTCGACGAAGTAGAAGAAATAGGCCGGCCCGGACCCGGACAAGGCGGTCACCGCGTCCAGATCGGCTTCGCGCGCTACCCACAAGACGGTGCCGGTGGGGGCCAAAACCTGTTCCACCAGGGTCTTGTCGGCGGCCGTGACCTCGGGGCGTGCGTAGAGCCCGGCAATGCCTGCACCGATCAATGCCGGCGTATTGGGCATCGCCCGCACCACTCTTGTGGCGCCGGTGGCGCGCACCAGCGTGTCACTGCGGATGCCGGCCATCACCGACAGCTGCAAGGCCTGCGCCACATAGGGCGCGCAAGGCGCGGCAGCCTCTGCAAACAGTTGCGGCTTGACGGCCCACATCAGCAGCTCGGCCCGGCCCAAACTGGCATCGGCTGCGGCAACAGCCGTCAAGCCAAAGTCAGCCGCCAACTTGGCGCGCTGCGGCTCATAGGGCTCGACCACCATCAGTTGCTCGCGCGGATGACCGGCCTTGAGCAGGCCCCCGATGATGGCGCCGGCCATATTGCCGCCACCGATAAAGGCAATCATTGGCTTAGCCATGATGATGCGGGCTGGCGGCGGTCAATTGGAGGCGGCCGAGGCCGGCACAGCCGCCTCGGTCGGAGCACGCCTCACGACCACGCCGGGCGACAAGGAGATGTCATTGGCCACCGTCACCTTGGTAACGAAATGGCGTGTCTCGCCGAAGCAGGAGGTCGGCAAACCGACCTTTTCTTCGTAGTGCAAAGTCACCCGCTGGCCCATCACGGCGGTCAACTCGGCGGCGACCGCGTCATCAAGAGCGGTGAACTGGAACTTCTCCACCATCGCGCTGCCGGGGATGGAGACCAGCGCCAGCTCGCCCTCCCAGGTCTTGCAGAGCCAGCCTTTTTTTGACAGCTTTTGAATCCATCCGGCCCGCTCACCCGAGGAATAGCTCCAGCTCAGCGCAATATAAAAGTAGGCAAAAGCCAATAGACCGAGCAGCAGCAAGGTGAGCAAAATTCTCTTCAAGGTCATGGGGATTGATCAGGGGTATTGAGGTTCAAGGCGCCTTGGTGGCCGCAGGAGCAGCAAGCGGAACGGGGAATTTTACAAACGCCGCCGCCAAGGCTCGGTTGATGGCGGCCTCGGCCTGCCCAGCGCTGAGGTGCTCCGGCACGCTGCCGGTCACGACGCTCTCCCAAACCATCTGCTTGCGCGCGGCATCAACGACGTCGATATTGAGCGTGCCCTCGGTGTACTGCGACACACTGTTCATGTCGCGGTAGTAAGGCCAGGGAGCGTAGAGGCCGCCACGGTAGCCGTAATAGCCGATGCCATAGCTGGACCCCGGCGAGGCGCGCAGTTTCTCGTTCAAGCTGGCATTGAAGTTGATCAGCAGCTGCGGTGCGGCCGCGTCAAAGCGCAGGCCGCGTGCTTCCAACTCGCGCTGTGCCGAGGCCTTCAACTGGCCCGACACGAGGGTCTGGTAGCCGCTGCGGTCGGTGCCCAAGGGGCTGACAAAGGCGAAGGTTTTGTATTGGCTGAAGTCGGCGCTGCGGTCCATCTCCACTTGCACTTGCGGGCCGCTGGCGCAGCCGCTCAAGCTGACGCTGCCGACGGCCAAAGTTAGGGCCAGCAAGGGGACGAAAAACAATCTGTTCTTAGGCATATGGGCTTCTCCAGTTGTGGCCAGGCCGGCTGCGATATTAACGCTGCGGCCAAGGCCGGCTGCCTCAAAACGCCGGGCCCAGCACCAGATAGAGGCTGGTGGCGCCGTCGGCGGCACGGCCCAAGCCGAAATACAGCGGTCCGACAAAGGTATCTATGCCGACAAAGGCGGCCACCGACTTGCGCCAAGTCTCCAGATTCTCCGGCAGTAGCGGATTGGAGATGCGCCCGATCTCAAATGACACGCCGCCATACATGCCTTCCAGCAACTTGCCCGGCGAAATACGACGGTAATACATCACGCGCCCGAAGGCCAAGTCTTCGCCCATCAGCTGCCCAGTCGCGTAGCCCGACTGGCGCAAGAAACCGCCCAAGCGGAAATTGTCATAACCGGGAATGCGTCCATTGCCCAATCCACCACCGGCCGCCACTGCGAAGTTGAAGGTGTTCTCGCCGACCGAATAGGCGACGCTGGCGTCGGCATCCCATTTGGTATAGCCGAAATCAGCCCCCAGAGCGGTGCTGGAGTTGTAAATATTGGCGTGGCTCTGCCAGCCCGAACGCGGGAACAGCACGCTGTCTATTCTGTCCAGAAACAAATGCGCCGAAAAGCCGCCGGTCTGAATACGCTCGGATGCGACGCCCACCACCAACCTGCCGGTGTCCAGCTCTTGCTTGACCTGGCCGCCCGTGACGCCCAAGCGCAGCTGACCATACTGATAAAAATTTCGCCCCAGATCCACGCGGGCCTGACCCTCCGTGAGCGAATAGATCGCCACCCTGGCGTCATCCGCATACACCGACACCAGGCGCTGCGAGGCCTCCAGCGAAGGCGCCACAAACCAGCTATGGCCGGCCGCAAAGGGCTGATAGAACTCCGTGCGCAGCCGGTTGTGGCCGCCCACGCTCAAGTCGGTGCGCCATTCGGCACCCCGTTGGTTGAGCCAAGTCATCCGGTAGGAGGCCATCAAGCTGGCGGAGGTCTCGCTGCCGAAATCGGTGTCCAGGCCCAAACCGAAGCGCAGATAGTTCGGGCCCCAGGACTTCTCCACGGCGTCGATCGCCAGCACCCGGTGCTCGCCTTCGGTCAGCGTGCGGAAGTTCACATGCTCAAAATCCCCGGTGCCGTAAAGCCGGCGCATATCGGCGTCGAGTTCACCCTGATCGATTGGCTGCTTGGGCGCCGTGACCAACACATGCCTGATCTCTTCGGGATTGACCCGTTTCAGGTTGACGAAACGGATCTCGTCTACCGGCGCCAAGTCGGGCAGTATCCTGGCCTGCTGCCTGAGACGCAGCGCCGCATACTCTTCGGGCGGCACGGAATAACGGCTCAACTGCTCGGTCATCTGGCGCGCGGCCACCGCGCCCAGCGGAGAAATCTTGGGCAAGTTGTTGAAGTCGCCGGTCGAGAAGTCACCCAAATCCGGCGAGATCAAGATGTCGTGCGGCTTCAGCGACGCGATCGAGGCCTGCACGTTTTGCTCGGTCAAGATGCTCAGCATCTGCCCGGCCACGCCAAACACACTGTTCAGTTGCTGGCGCTTCAACAACGGCGTACCGACATTGACGGCGATCACCACATCGGCGCCAAGTTCGCGCGCGGCGGCGACCGGCAGATTGCTGGTGAGCATGCCGTCCACCAGCAACATGCCGCCAATCTCGGCCGGCGCCACCGCGCCCGGCACCGACATGCTGGCGCGCATCACATTGGCCATATCGCCCTCTTTGAACACCACGGCCTTGCCCGTCACCAGGTCGGTCGCGATCGCGCGGAACTGGATCGGCAAGGCGTCAAAGCTGTAATAGCCGCGTACCTTGGACAGCTGCCTCAGCACCGTCTCCAACTGCACACCCGAAACCACCCCTTTGGTCAGCGTGGCCTCCTCCGAACCGAGTCCGATTTCAGGGCCGATGAAGTTGATGTAGTCATCGGACTTGCGGCGCATGATCAATTCTTGGCGCGGCGGCTTCTCTCTGAACAGCTTTTCAACCGTGATGCCGGCGTTGACCTTGT
>NZ_JANNMI010000348.1:0-5661 GCF_031397715.1 Roseateles sp. | reverse complement strand
CCGTCACAGCCCAGCGCCAGCGCCTCGAAGCTGAGGTCGTCCACGCCGATGAAGAGTTGGTAGCGGCTGCCCAAGAGGTTGCGCAGATCGGTGACGCGGCGAATATTGTCGGTCGACTCCTTGATCGCGACCAGCCATTCACAGTCGGCCAATTCGGCCATGTCCTCGGGTCTAAGGTCGACCCGGTAGGCGACCGGGTTGTTGTAGAGCATGGTCGGCAGCGCGGCGGCGGCGCAGATCGTGCGCACATTGGCGATCGCCTCGCGGGTGTCGGCCGGGTAGAGCACGGCCGGCATCAGCATCAGGCCGTCGACGCCGATGCGGGCGGCGCCCTCGACATAGCGCAGCGCGTTGCGGGTGCTGGTTTCCGACACATTGGCCAGCACCGGCACACGGCCGGCGGCAACGCGCACCGCGATGCTTGCTACTTCGAGCTTTTCTTCCAGCGTGAGGGTGCTGGCTTCGCCGAGCGAGCCGCCGGTGACCAGACCGTCAACGCCGCCCGCGATCTGGAATTCAAAGTGGCGCTCCATTTCGGCCACGTCCAGATCCTCATTCGGCTTGAACTTGGTCGTGACGGCAGGAAAGACGCCACTCCAGCGCGGCAGATTGGCTTTGGCTTGTGCAAGCATGATGATTTCCTTTAAGTATTCTGTAAATATATTTGACGATAACCTTGTGCCCAATGCGTGTCAACCTCATATCGCTGCGGGTAAGTCGGAGCCTGACGCCGGCCGCTTGATGCCCGCTGGGGCGCTTACAATCCGCCGTTCGTTCGCCCGCGGCTTTTGTTCAGAGGTCAAGAGCCGGCTTGGGCGCATTCATATCTAAGGAATCTGTTGTGTTTATTTCCAATGCTTTTGCCCAGGTCGCTCCGGCCGCCACAGGTAGTACCGAATCCAGCTTGCTGAGCATGTTGCCGCTGGTGTTGATGTTTGTGGTGCTGTACTTCGTGATGATCCGGCCCCAGATGAAACGCCAGAAGGAACACAAGGCCATGATCGAGGCCATCGCCAAGGGCGACGAGGTGGTGACCACCGGCGGCCTGTTGGGCAAGATCACCAAGCTGGGCGAGAGCTTCATCACGATCGAAGTGGCCACCGGCGTTGAGTTGCAAGTGCAACGCGGCGCCGTGGTGCAAGTCTTGCCCAAGGGCACCGTCAAGTAAGACCAGCCACTGGTCGAGCTGCGTTTTTTTTAGGCTTTTACCAGCCCCAAGCTGCCCGCCGCCTCGCCGGTCGGGCAGCGCCCCCCCAGCAAAGCATGGACCGGCGCTGCGCGCTGCTCAAGTGTGGCGGCCGGGTTTCAGAGGAAGCACCATGAACCGTTATCCGCTGTGGAAGTACGCGATCCTTGTTCTCGCGTTGCTCGTCGGCACCATCTACACGCTGCCCAATATCTTTGGTGAAGCGCCGGCGGTGCAGGTGTCCAGCGCCAAAGCAACGCTGAAGGTCGACGCCGGGCTGCAGGCGCGGGTCGAGGCCGCCTTGGCTGAAGCCAAGATCAAGCCCGACTTTGTGCAGTTGGAAGGCAATTCCATCAAGGCACGGTTCGGCGATCTGGATGCGCAGATTCAAGCCAAAGAGGCGATCAGCAAGGCCATCAATACCGACCCGGCCGATCCGGCCTATATCGTCGCCTTGAACCTGCTGTCGCGTTCGCCGCACTGGTTGTCCAGCCTGCATGCATTCCCGATGTATCTGGGCCTGGACTTGCGCGGTGGCGTGCATTTCTTGATGCAGGTCGATATGAAATCGGCGCTGACCAAGAAGGCCGAGTCGCTGACCGGCGATGTGCGCACGCTGTTGCGTGACAAAGGCATTCGCCATGCCGGCATCAGCCGCGACGGCAATAGCGTGGTGATCGCTTTCCGCGATGCCGCCGTGCTCAAGCAGGCGCAGGACTTGCTGAGCACGCAGCTCGGCGATGTGCAGTGGACCAGCAGCAACGAAGGGCTCGAGCAGCGCCTGACCGGCAGCCTCAAGCCGACCGCTATGGTGGCGGTGCAGGACGCCGCGCTGAAGCAGAACATCAGCACCCTGCACAACCGGGTCAACGAGTTGGGTGTGTCAGAGCCGACCATTCAGCAGCAAGGGCGCGACCGCATCGTGGTGCAATTGCCCGGCGTGCAAGACACCGCCAAGGCCAAGGACATCATCGGCCGCACCGCCACGCTGGAATTGCGCATGGTCGACGACAGCGCCGAGGCGCAAGCCGCCTTGGCCGGCAGCGGCCCGGTACCGTTCGGCACCGAGCGCTTTGTCGACCGCGGCTTCGGCCCCATCATCGTCAAGCGCCAGGTGGTGCTGACCGGCGAGAACCTCACCGACGCCCAGCCCGGCTTTGACGAGAACCAACAAGCCTCGGTCGATCTGACGCTGGACGCCAAGGGCGGCCGCATCATGAAGGACATGTCGCGCGAGAACATCGGCAAGCGCATGGCCATCATCCTGTTCGAAAAGGGCAAGGGCGAGGTCGTCACCGCGCCGGTGATCCGCAGCGAGTTGAGCGGCGGGCGGGTGAAGATTTCCGGTTCGATGAGCACGCAAGAAGCCAGCGACACCGCCTTGTTGCTGCGCGCCGGCTCTTTGGCCGCGCCGATGGAAATCATCGAAGAAAAGACCGTCGGCCCAAGCCTGGGCAAGGAAAACATCGAAAAAGGCATTCTTTCGGTGACCTGGGGCTTTGTCGCCGTGGCGATTTTCATGAGCCTCTATTACCGCTTGTTTGGCGTGATTTCGTCGCTGGCACTGGGCTTCAACCTGCTCTTGTTGGTGGCGCTGCTTTCGATGCTGCAGGCGACGCTGTCGCTGCCGGGGATCGCCGCGATCGCGCTGGTGCTGGGCATGGCGATCGACTCGAACGTACTGATCAATGAGCGCATTCGCGAAGAATTACGCGCCGGCGCAAACCCACAAGCCGCCATCACGATCGGCTACGAGCGCGCATTTGCCACCATTCTTGACTCCAACGTCACCACCTTGATCGCCGGCTTGTCGCTGCTGGCCTTCGGCTCCGGGCCGGTGAAGGGCTTCGCCATCGTGCATTGCCTGGGCATCCTGACCTCGATGTTCTCGTCGGTGGTGTTCTCGCGTGCCCTGGTCAATCTTTGGTACGGCAAGCAGAAAAAGCTCAAGACGCTGTCGATCGGACAGATCTGGATTCCCCCCACCGAGGTGAGCGTGGCCGATCAGCCCGTCGCCAAGTCTTAATTAGACGGAGCGAAAAAAATGGAACTGTTCCGTATCAAACGGGATCTCCCGTTGATGAAGCATGCGTTGATCTTCAACGTCATTTCCTTCGTCACCTTTGCCGCAGCGGTGTTCTTCTTGGCCACCCGCGGGCTGCACTTTTCGATCGAGTTCACCGGCGGCACCGTCATCGAAGCCGAGTACGCCCAGGC
Source organism: Roseateles sp. (assembly GCF_031397715.1). GTDB lineage: Bacteria > Pseudomonadota > Gammaproteobacteria > Burkholderiales > Burkholderiaceae_C > Paucibacter_A. The sequence continues at coordinate 2,258 of NZ_JANNMI010000348.1, read as the reverse complement.
CGCTAACGTCGAGAAGACCCGGCAACTGGTCGAGAAGCTCGGCTTTGGCGAGGTGCAGGTGCAGAACTTCGGCAGCACGCGCGACGTGATGATCCGCCTGCCGCTGCGCGCCGATATCAAGCAGACCGAGCAGGTTGACCTGGTCTTCGGCGAACTCTGCCGGGCCGAGTCGGGCACCATCAGCCAGCGCCAAAGCATCAGCGACAAAGGCGAGTCCATCAGCAAGCAGGTTTGCATGACGGCCGCCGGCGTCGAGCCGATCAAGCTGTCGCGCAGCGAGGTGGTCGGCCCGGCCGTCGGCGCCGAGTTGGCGCAAGACGCGGCCAAGGCCTTGTTGGCGACCGTGATCGGCATCATGATTTATCTGGCCTTCCGCTTTGAGTGGAAGTTTGCCGTCGCCGGCATCATCGCCAATCTGCATGACGTGGTCATCATCCTGGGCTTCTTTGCCTATTTCCAGTGGGAGTTTTCACTCTCGGTGCTGGCGGCGGTGTTGGCCGTGCTGGGGTACTCGGTCAACGAGTCGGTGGTGATTTTTGACCGGGTGCGCGAGGCCTTCCGCAAATACCGCAAGCTGACGACGCATGAGGTGATTGATCACGCGATCACCAGCACCATGAGCCGCACCATCATCACTCACGGTTCGACCCAGATGATGGTGTTGTCGATGCTGATCTTTGGTGGCCCGACCCTGCATTACTTCGCGGTTGCACTGACCATCGGCATCTTGTTCGGCATTTACTCGTCGGTCTTTGTGGCGGCGTCGATCGCGATGTGGTTGGGCGTCAAGCGTGAAGACTTGGTCAGCACGCCGGTCAACAAGGGCGACCCAGACGATCCAAACGCCGGGGCCCTGGTGTAGAGTGCTTTCAGCATCATTCATCTAGCCTGGCTGCACTCCTAAACCATGACCGTTGTCGCTCGCAACAAGGCTATCGCCACCCAGGCGCGGCGTATCTACATCGAGGCGTTGGTGAATGGGGTGGTGGCCTTGGGGCGGGTCATCAATGAAGCGGCCGCCAAGTTGCTGCTGCAGCCGGTTGAGTATGCGGTGATGGTGGCGCGCCGCGACGGCGTGCAGGCCTGGAATCGCCACGGTCCGGCTTGGCAAGCGGGTGTGATCAGCGGCATTCGGCATGCGGCCGTTTACGGCGTCATCGAGGTCAGCAAGGCGTCCGAACCCGCTAACGCCGCAAGCCCACTCAGCTTGGTCGACGATGACACCATCGAGCGCGAAATCACCGCCTCGCGGCTGTCGTTGGCGATGATGGACAAAGCGACCTGGGAGTTCACCGATCTGCGCACCCGCATGCAGGTGCTGGAGCAACAGGATGAGTTGGCGGCCCAGGATTTGTTTCGCGCCAATGTGGTGGCCAAGCTGGTGCTGGATGCCTGGACCCGCAGCGGCCTGAGCAATTCCGACTGGCAGATGCTGCGCAGCGAGTTGCACCAGGAGTTTGCCCAGTTGCTGGGTGAGGCCTATCACGAGGTCAATGCCTGGCTGCTGACCCAAGCGGTGATGCCTGAGGTGGATCTGCGGCCGTTTATCCGCCGGGCCGCCCAGGCGGCCGGTACACCGGCCTATCCAGGCATGTCGGCCGAGGGTCAACTGCGCGGTGGTGGGCCCATCAGAGGCGGTTCAGGGTTGCCGATGGGGTCGAAGTCGACGCTCGGGCACCCTTCGGCGCTTGCCGCACGCAGTCCCATCAGCAGCCAGGCCGAAGAGGTTTTACGGCTGCTTCAACGTATCGTCGGCGGCCAGGTGCCGGCCTTCGCCTCCACTCGGCACGATGGCCGTGCGGCGGCCCTGAGCGCCGGCGCCACAGCCTTGGCGCCCAGCCCCGGCGGCGCCGCGACCGGCCTGGCGCCGCGCCTGAGTTCGGCCATCAAGCATGCGCAAGAGGCGCTGCAGCGCGCGCCTTTGCAGTCGCCGGGCGCGCCCGAAGTCGCCGCGCCGCAGGTTTTGGAGGAGTTGCAGACCCGCAACCAAGCCTTCAAACAAGTCCTCAAGCAGGCGGCCGAAACGCCGGCCGAGCGCGCCACCATCGAGTTGGTGGCGATGATGTTCCAGAGCATCTTGATGGAGGAACATATTCCCGCCACGGTGCGCGTCTGGTTTGCGCGCTTGCAAATGCCGGTCCTGCGGGTCGCGGTCAGCGAGCCCGACTTCTTTGCCACCACCGACCATCCGGCGCGGCAGTTGATCGACCGCATGGGTTCTTGCGTGATGGGTTTCAGCGCCGGGGCCGGCGGCGGCA
>NZ_JANNMI010000338.1:0-10098 GCF_031397715.1 Roseateles sp. | reverse complement strand
CCGACCCTTGGGCACTGCCGATTCCGCTGTTGCAGGGCAAAGACGGCCAGTGGCGCTTTGATCCGGCGGGCGGCAAGCTCAATGTGCTGGAGCGCCGCATTGGCGCCAATGAGCACGCCACCATCCAGGCCTTGTTGGCCTCGGTCGATGCCCAGCGTGAATATGCGCAGGTCGATCGCAATGGCGACGGTGTGCTTGAGTACGCCCAGCGCATCAGCAGCACGGCAGGCCAGCGGGACGGTCTGATCTGGCCCACCAGCTTGGGCGACGAAAGCCCTCTGGGTGAAGCCTTTTTGCCCAAGAAAGCCGGCGAGGCTTATCACGGCTACCGCTTCAAGCTGCTGTCCGCTCAAGGCGATGCAGCCAAGGGCGGCGCGCGCAACTACCTGATTGGCAAGCGCATGGAGACCGGCTTTGCGATGCTGGCCTGGCCGCTGAAGTACGGCGAGACCGGCGTGATGAGTTTCATGGTCAATCAAGACGGCCAGGTGTTCGAGGCCGATCTGGGCCCGAATTCGGCCAAGGTCGCCGCTTCGATCACGAGCTTCAATCCTGGCCCGGGATGGCAGGCGGTGGCGCAGCCTTGATGCCCGGGGCGCGGCCTTCGCTTGCGGCCGCGCTTTTCCTGCCTGCAGGCCTGTCATGTATTTGGCCTGGCACCGAAGCTGCTGAGTGCAAATTTCGGGCTGCTTCGCTCACTCTGGAGAAAACCGTCATGGCGCTGAATTTTCGTATCTTGAAGGCCGCCGCGCTGCTACTTCTGGCCGGCTCGGCCTTGGCGCAGCAGTTCGTTTACCCGGCCAAGGGTCAGACGGCGGAGCAGCAAAAGGCCGATGAGGCAGGCTGTTACACCTGGGCCGTCGAGCAGACTGGTTTTGATCCTGCCAAGCCCGCTTCAGCGCCGGCTGCGGCGGCCCCGGCCCCCGCACCTGCGCCCAAGAAAGGCGTGACACCGGGTGCCGGCCTCAAGGGAGCGGCCAAGGGAGCGGTGGTCGGCGAAGTCGTCAGCGGCGACGCCGACACCGGCGCTGCCGCCGGCATGGTGGCAGCGCGCGGTGCCAGCCGCAAGCAAAATGCCGCCGCCGCTCAACAAAGCCAACAGCAAGCGCAGAGCCAAGCCGCAGCGCAGCAGCAACAGCAGCAAGCCGCAGCGGATCAGCAAACGGCGACTTTCGCCAAGGCGCGCGCAGCCTGCCTGGAGGGCAAGGGCTATACGGTCAAGTAGGCCTTGCTGCGCTCGCCATGGGGCACGGCGGCCGGCCTGGCGCTGAAATGCGCGCTCAGCAAGGCCTGCTCCTGGCCCAGGGCTTCTTGCTCAAAACCGCGCACCAAATCCATAAAGGCCAGTGTCACCGGCGACAGCGTGCGCGCGCGCTTGTGGATGAACCCGTAGTGCGTGTGCTGCCAAGGCAGGTGCAGATCCAGAAAATCCAGCTCACCGCGCCGCAGCTCCTCGGTGGCCATCAGCGGGGAAGCCAGGAACAGCGCGTCCGAGGCGGCCGCCAGCGCGGGGCCCAGCTGCATGCAATCCAGCGTGACGGCCGGGTAGAACTGCCCGCTCTCCGCACAGCGCTGCCCGGCGGCCGAATGATCCCCAAACATGGCGCCCACCTGCGGCGGCATGACGCCGCAAATCAGCGGGTAGTTCAAGGCATCCTGCAAACACAAGTCTCTGCGGCCAGCCAAGGGGTGGCCGGCGCGGCAGACCCAAACGGCGCGGTGCTGCGGCAGCGCTTCAATCTCCAACCGGGGGTCGCCCAGCCATTCGCGCGTGTCGGCCAGCCCCAAATCCACCGCGCCGCCGAGCACCTGTTCGACCGTGGCCTTGGGGCTGTGTTGGCCGAGCCTGAACTGCACCTGCGGGTGGCTCTTCATCAGGCCGGCGAGCGCCCGCCCAGCCGAGATGGCATAGGGAAACGGCCCGCAGGCAACCTTCAGCTGACCACACTCGACACCCTGCAGCAAAGCGATCTCGCGGAACAACTCACGGCTGCCGTTCAGCAACTCGCGCCCGCGCTCAATCACCAACCGGCCAAATTCGGTGGGCACCACGCCGTCGCGGGTGCGGTCAAAGATCGGCACCCCCAAGGTGGCCTCCAGCCGGGCAATGCTGCGCGACAAGGTCGGCTGCGCCATATGCAGCGACTCGGCGGCACGCGCAAAGTTGCCGTGCTTGGCCAAGACCACCGCCAAGCGGATCAGATTGATATCAAGACTGCTCGCTAATTTCATGTCTGAGCGGTATTGGCTGAATTACCTTTTGTAATTGGACTCTAGCTAGCAATGCGCTTGTAATCTCTATCGCATGCCGGTGCCGCCAGTCTTCCACGGTCCAAGCCCACCGCCATCATCGCATTCCCGAATGATGGCGCCGGGCTTGGCGCAGGGCTTCAACAGCCGGGCATGCAAAAGCGTCTGTGCCACGCAACTTTGTGAAGGGAATACCCATATGTTCATACGAAAGCTCGCGGCGCTGTTGGTAGCTGTGGTGGGGGTGACTTCAGTCGCCCACGCCCAGGCACCCGCAGCGGCCAAAAAACCCAATATTCTGATCATCTGGGGTGACGACATCGGCAACCAGAACATCAGCCACAACAGCCGCGGCATGATGGGCTACCAGACGCCCAATATCGACCGCATCGCCAAGGAAGGCGTCGGCTTCACCGACTACTACGCGCAGCAGAGCTGCACCGCCGGTCGCGCGGCCTTTATTGGCGGCTCCGTGCCCCTGCGCAACGGCATGTTGAAGGTCGGTCTGCCCGGCGCGAAAGAAGGCTGGCAGAAGACGGATGTGACGATGGCCACGGTGCTCAAAGCGCAAGGCTACGCCACCGGCCAGTTCGGCAAGAACCACCAGGGCGACCGCGACGAGCACCTGCCCACCATGCACGGCTTCGACGAGTTCCTGGGCAACCTCTACCACTTAAACGCCGAAGAGGAGCCGGAAAACCTGGACTACCCGAAGAGCCCGGAGTTCCGCAAGACATACGGCCCGCGCGGCGTGATGCATACCTGGGCCGACGGCAACGGGGGTCAGAAGATCGAGAACACCGGCCCGCTCACCAAGAAGCGCATGGAGACCATCGATGACGAAACCGTCGCTGCCGCGAAGAAATTCATCCTTGCGCAGCACAAGGCGGGCAAGCCCTTCTTCGTCTGGTGGAACGGCACACGCATGCATTTCCTCACCCACGTGAAGGCGGAGCATCGCGGTATCTCGGGCCAAGATGAATACAGCGACGGCATGGTCGAGCACGATATGCACGTCGGCGAACTGCTCAAGGTGATTGACGAACTGGGCTTGGCCAACGACACCATCGTCCAGTACTCGACCGACAACGGCCCGCACTACAACACTTGGCCCGACGCCGGCACCACGCAATTCCGCAGTGAGAAGAACACCAACTGGGAAGGCGCCTACCGCGTTTCGTGCTTCGTGCGTTGGCCTGGCAAGTTCATGGCGGACAAGATGCTCAACGGCATCGTCGCCCACGAAGACTGGCTGACCACCTTCGCCGCCGCTGCCGGCGCGCCCGACATCAAGGAAAAGCTCCTGAAGGGCGTGGCACTCAATGGCCGCACTTACAAGAACCACCTCGACAGCTACAACATGCTCGACTACCTGAGCGGCAAGGTCAAGGAGTCGCCACGCCAGGAATTCATCTATGTGAATGACATTGGCGAGATCGTCGCGGCCCGCGTGCGTGACTGGAAGGTCGTCTACATGGAAAACCGTGCCGAGGCGATGCCGCTGTGGCGCGAGCCCTTCGTTGAACTGCGCGCCCCGCTGATTTTCAATCTGCGTCGCGACCCGCTTGAGAAAGCCCAGCACAACGCCAACACCTTCGATGACTGGTGGCTGGACCGTGTCTACCTGATCTCGCCGGCGACGGAAATAGTCGGCAAGTTCCTGATGACCTTCAAGGATTACCCGGCCAGCCAGACGGCGGGTTCCTTCAATCTGAGCAAGATGCAAAAGCAAATCGAAGAGATGGGCAAGGGCGCCAAGTAAGGGCGAACCTACCCTCTTGCACCCGCCATCGAAAGTCGGCGGGTGCATTCGTTTTGGGAACCCGAGTTCCCCGCCCCGACACCAACAAGCCTCATCCACTGCACTGTGCCGCCATGAAAACCAGCAAGCTCGCAGGGCATGATGAGGCAGGGCAGGCGCTGTTCCGCGACGACGCCTTGCTCCGCTGGCAGCGCCGACTGCATATCGCCCCTCAACACGGCTTGGGCGTCGTGCGCCGCGCGCTGCTTGCGAGAGCGGCGCTGATTGTCGCGACGGCGGGGCTCAGCCAGACGCTCAGCTTGGCGCAGCCAAGCGACCCGCTGCCGAGCTGGAACGCCGGCCCGGCCAAGGCGCGCATTTTGGCCTTCGTCAAGGCTGTGACCGAGACAGGTGGCCCCGACTTTGTGGCCCCGGCCGAACGCATCGCAGTGTTCGACAACGACGGCACGCTGTGGGCCGAGCAGCCGATGTACTTTCAGCTCGCGTTTGCGCTGGACCGCGTCAAGGCCATGGCGCCCAGCCACCCCGAGTGGAAGAACAAGCCGCCGTTCAAGGATTTGTTGAACGGCGATATGAAGGCCGTCATGGCGGGCGGCGAGAAGGCCTTGCTGGAGCTGGTCGCTGCGGCCCACGCGGGCGCCACCACCGAGGAGTTTGCCGCCGCCGTGCAGGGCTGGCTGGCGACGGCCAAGCACCCACGTTTCAAGCGCCTCTTTACTGAATTGGTCTACGCGCCGATGCTTGAACTGCTCAGTTACTTGCGCGTCAATGGTTTTCAGACCTGGATCGTATCGGGCGGCGGCATCGAGTTCATGCGCGTCTTTGCCGAACAGGTCTATGGCGTGCCGCCGCATCAGGTGGTCGGCTCCAGCCTGGCGCTGAAGTACGAGTTGCGCGACGGCAAGCCGGTGCTGGTGCAGCAGTCCAAACTGTTCTTCAATGACGACAAGGGCGGCAAGCCGGTCGGCATTCACAAGGCGATTGGTCGGCGGCCCATCATGGCCTTCGGCAACTCCGACGGCGACTTCCAGATGCTGGAATGGACCAGCGCCGGGCCTGGGCCGCGTTTCGCCGCCTTCGTCCACCATGACGATGGCGAACGCGAATACGCCTATGACCGCGACTCCAAGATCGGCCGCCTCGCGCGCGGGCTGGATGAGACCGGCACGCGCGGCTGGACGGTCATCAGCATGAAGTCGGATTGGGCGCAGGTGTTTTCGGCAAACAAGTAGCCCAAGTTCGCGAGTCCGCTGGCATCTGCCGCCGGTGCGGTTGCCCCGACCGACGCGAGAAGAGAGTCATAAGATCGCAAAGATCACGAAGGAATACAAAGCCATTACTCCCCGTCTTTCTTCGTGATCTTCTTGATCTTCGTGATCTTCTGTTCAAAGTTTCCGGCACACGCAATTCCAGCACTGAGCGGCGCGATCAAAATCAAACAGAAGATCGCAAAGATCACAAAGGAATACAAAGCTCACGAAACCCACAGCAGCCAACCGCATGCATCCAAAATTTCAACATGCTGACGAATTGAGCCGCCAAGTCATTGGCGCCGCCATCGAAGTACATCGACTCAAGGGACCGGGCTTGATCGAGTCCATATATGAAAAGTGCTTGGTGCGGGAATTGTTTCTTCGCCGGATTCCCGCTCTACAGCAGGTCGTCGTGCCGGTCGAATACAAGGGCTTCACTTTTGAAGAGCCCCTCCAGCTTGATGTATTTGTAGACGACTGTCTTATCGTTGAACTGAAGGCGGTCACCGAAGTGTTGCCTATCCACAAGGCGCAACTTCTGAGCTATATGAAGCTGATGAATGTTCCTTTGGGACTTCTCATCAACTTTCACGAATTGCGTCTGGTCGATGGCATCCACCGCATGGTTTTGCGGGACGTCGATTGAAGCTTGAATCTCAAATCTTGAACAGAAGCTCGCAAAGCTCACGAAGGAACACTAAGCCCAGCGCCCGCAAACTGTTCTTCTTTTGCGATCTGCGTGTCTTTCTGTTCAAAATCCCCGCCCAACACGGGCTGCAATACAGTGCACAGCATGAGCAAAAAGAACGAGAAGGGCCCCGCTGCTGCCGCTACAGCGTTAGCCACGGCACCCGCCCAACGCGGCCCACGCTTAGGCTTCAGTTTCAAACCGCTGACCCTGCTGTTGCTAGCGGCGCTGTTGGTGCTGCTGCCTTGGTGGTGGCTGCGTTCCGCAGACGCGCCGCCGCAAACACAAACGCCAGCGCCGCCGCAGCTTGCCGCCCTGCCTGTCGGCCACGCCGCCTATGTGGACAACAAACAATGCCTGAGCTGCCATGCGGATCAGGCAAAACAGTGGCAGGGCTCGCACCACGCCAAGGCAATGGCCGCAGCCGGCCCTGACACGGTACGCGGTGACTTCAATAACGCCGAGTTCAAGCACCAGGGCATCAAGACCCGCTTCTTCATGCGCGAGGGTAAATTCTTCGTCAACACCGATGGGCCGGACGGCAAGTTGGCCGATTTTGAAATCAAGTACGCCTTCGGCCATGACCCGCTGCAGCAATACCTGATTGAGATGCCCGGCGGGCGGCTGCAGCCGCTGCAGATCGCCTGGGATGCGCCCAAAAAGCAATGGTTCCATCTGCTGCCCAAGGAGAACGCACCGGCCGGCGACGTGCTGCATTGGACCGGCCGCTACCAGACCGCCAACACCATGTGCATTGGCTGCCACACGACCAATTACCAGAAGAACTACGACGCCAAGACCGACACGTTCGCCTCGCGCTGGAGCGAGCCCAACGTCAGCTGCCAAGCCTGCCATGGGCCGGGCAAGCCGCATGTGGAATGGGCGGCGCTGAAGGCCGCCGGCAAGGCGCCGACCAGCGTCGCCAATTACGGGCTCAACGTCGACACCAAGGTCCAGGACGGCGCCAAACAGGGCGATGTCTGCACCAGCTGCCACGCTCGCCGCACCGAGCTGGACGGCAAGCCTTTCGCCGGCCAGCCGCTGCTGGATAACGTGTTACCTACCCTGCTCACCAGCGGCCTGTATCACGCCGACGGGCAGCAGCAAGACGAGGTCTTTGTCGACGGCTCGTTCCGGCAAAGCAAGATGCATCAGATGGGGGTGTCCTGCATCAACTGCCACAACGCCCATACCGGCAAAGTGAAACTGCCGGGCAATCAGCTCTGCTTGCAATGCCATGCGCCGGCGGCGACCCCAAGAAGCGCGCCGAATCAGCCCTTCACCAGCGCGGCCGGCGAGTACGACGGCCCGGCCCATCACTTTCACAAGCAAGGCTCGGCCGGCGCGCAATGCGTGGCCTGCCATATGCCGTCGACCAACTTTATGCAGATACAGGCGCGGCCCGATCACAGCCTGCGCATCCCGCGCCCCGACCTCAGCGTCAAGCTCGGCACACCTAACGCTTGTACTCAATGCCATGCGGACAAGCCGGCACAGTGGGCGGCCGACTGGGTGCAGAAGTGGTATCCCAACAAGCAACGTCCGCACTTTGCCGAAACCTTGGCCGCTGCGCGCGCCGGCAAGGCTGAAGCTGAGCCGGGCATGATCGAGCTGGCGGCGAACTTGAGCCAGCCGTCCATCGTCCGTGCCACTGCGCTGGCCGAGCTGCGCTACGCCTCGGACTTGGGCCTCAGTACCAAGATGGACGCCAGCCGCGACAAAAGCCCCGAGGTGCGTGCCGCCGCCGCTGACAGCCTGGAGGCGGCCCCGGCCGCGCAACGCTTGGCCGCCTTGGGCCCCATGCTGAGCGACCCGGTCCGGGCGGTGCGCAATGCCGCCGCGCGCAGCCTGTCCAGCTTGCCCGCAGGGCAGATCGGCATCAGTTTGAAGCCGGCCTTCGATGCCGCGCTGGCCGAGTACATCGCCACGCAAAACGTCTCGCTCGATATGCCCGGCGCACAACTCAATCTGGCCGTGATTCGCCAGAACCAGGGTGCCAACGATCAGGCCGAGCAACATTACCTGAACGCCCTCAAGATCGACCCCGACTTCACGCCGGCGCGTGCCAACCTGAGTCAGCTCTATAGCGCCACCGGCCGTAACCCCAAGGCCGAGGCCGTGCTGGTCGAAGGCCTCACGCGCATGCCTGCACTCGGTGAGCTGCAGTATTCGCTCGGCCTGCTGCTGGCCGAAGAGCAGCGCATGCCCGAGGCGGCTACCGCGCTGACCCGCGCCGCCAAGCTGCTGCCCGCACGCGCCAAGGTGCACTACAACCTCGGCCTGGTGCAGCAGGGCCTGGGCCAGCGCAAGCAGGCCGAAAGCGCCTTGCTGACGGCGCAAAAGCTGGAGCCTGCAGATCCTTCCATGGCCTATGCCTTGGCGGTCTTCTATGCGCAAGGCGGGCAGCAAGCCCAAGCCATCCAATGGGCCGAGAAGATGCGCCGCCCAGGTCCGCCGGATGCGCAGCTGGAGCAGTTCATTGCACGCTTGAAGGGCGGCTGAAGCGGCGCTTTTGCAGCGCCACGCCGGCGCCGCTGCCACTGTCCGGCGCAATACTGTCGGCCGTCACCAGCACGCGATCGGGTGCGCATTTGAGCGCCGAAAAGGTCGCCGCCAACTCGCCCTTCAAGACCTGCAGCTGCGCGATGTGAGCGTCGATCTGCGCCATCTTGGTCGCCAGCTGTTGTTCGATCTCGGGGCGGCCGAACTTGCCTTGCGCCAGCCTCGGCAAGATCGCGCGGATCTCCTGCAGCGAGAATCCCAGCGCCTGCGCCCCGCGTATAAAGCGCAGCTGCTCCACCTGGGCCGGCACATAGCTGCGGTAGCCGTTCTCCTGCCGCGCCGGTGCTGCCAGCAGGCCCTGCTTCTCGTAGTAACGCACGGTATCGGTGGAGATGCCGCAGGCTTTGGCGACTTGGCTGATGTTCATCTTGGCTGGGGAAAAAATGTAGGCACGGGCTTGACCTTGGAGCATAGACCAATCTTTAAGCTGACTACCTTCTCGACCCCATGCTTAGGCAGCCACTTCATGCGATCACTTGTTCACGTTCTTCTGATGGCCACTTTGATGCAGCTCATGCCTGCTCGGGCGCAAAGCCAGCCGCCCGAAATCGGCTTCGCCATCATCAAGACCGCGCGTGTCGCGGTGATGGAGGGGCTGTTGGTGCCGGGCGGCGGCTTCAGTAAAGAAGTCGACTCCAACTTCTCGGCTTTTTTGATCAAGCACAAGGACGAGTACTTTCTGTTCGACACCGGCATGGGGCGCCAAATCGCCGGCCAGTACCGTGCGGATATGCCGCTCTGGTGGCGGCCCTTTTTCAAATACGAAGCGCCCGTACTGCCGGCCCGCGAGCAACTGGACCGCGCCGGCATCCCGCCTTTGAGCCGGGTCATTCTCAGCCACAGCCATTGGGACCATGCCGGCGGTGTGCTGGATTTCCCCGAGGCGAAGATCAGCGTGGCACCGGCCGAGATGGCACTGATCCGCCACCCGACAAACGGGCCCGGCGGCACCTGGGCCTCGCAGATCGGCAGCACGGCGATCCAATGGGACTTGCTGGCCTTCAAGCCGCAACCCTACCGCGGCTATGCGCAAAGCCTAGATTTGTTTGGCGACGGCAGCGTCGTGCTGGTGCCCATGCCCGGCCATACGCCGGGCTCAATTGGCATGTTCTTGAAAGTCGACAGCGGGCAGGTCTACTTCTTCATCGGGGACGTGGCCTGGACGCTTGACGCCGTCAAGGCCGGCGCGCCCAAGTTCTGGGCCGCAGCCGCACTGGTGGACGGCCATGCCGAGCAAACGCAAAGCAGCGTCGAGCAGCTGCGCGCGCTGATGGGCAAAGACCCGGCGCTGATGCTGCTGCCGGCGCACGACAGCGCCGCGCAAGATAGGCTGGGCTACTTTCCGCAGTGGGTGAAGTAAATCATCAAGGCAAACGCAAGGCCCGCAGCAAGCGCGCCTGCCGTTAACCCTGGGGATTGAGTTCGGCGCGGCACTGCTGCACCCGCCCGTCTTTGTCGTTAGGGAAGACATCCAGCTGACCGTCGAGCGTGCGGCCCCGGCAGACGCCGTAGATCTCGGTCAAGTCGGTGGGCAGGCAAGCCAACTCGCTGACCCCGCCATCGGGGGCTATGCCGAACAGCAG
>NZ_JANNMI010000310.1:0-5862 GCF_031397715.1 Roseateles sp. | reverse complement strand
GATGCCGATGGGCTGGGATGCATTCGGTCTGCCGGCCGAGAACGCAGCGATGAAGAACGGCGTGCCGCCGGCCAAATGGACCTACGACAACATCGCGTACATGAAGTCGCAGATGCAGTCCATGGGTCTGGCCATCGACTGGTCGCGCGAAATCGCCACCTGCACGCCCGAGTACTACAAATGGAACCAGTGGTTGTTCCTGAAGATGTTGGCCGCCGGCATCGCCGAGCGCCGCACCCAAGTGGTCAATTGGGATCCGATCGATCAGACCGTCTTGGCCAATGAGCAAGTCATCGACGGCAAGGGCTGGCGCTCCGGCGCCACGGTCGAAAAACGCGAGATCCCCGGCTACTACCTGAACATCGTCAGCTATGCCGAGGAACTGCTGGGCGCCGTGGCCGACCCGGCGCACAAAAGCTATTTGAGCGGCTGGCCCGAGCGCGTGCGCCTGATGCAGGAGAACTGGATCGGCAAGAGCGCGGGCGTGCGCTTTGCCTTCCCGCACCAGATAGCCGGCACCGACGGCCAGCTGATCCAGGACGGCAAGCTCTACGTCTTCACGACCCGCGCCGACACCATCATGGGCGTGACCTTCTGCGCCGTGGCTCCTGAGCATCCGCTGGCCACGCATGCGGCCACCGGCAATGCCGAACTGAGCGCCTTCGTCAATGAGTGCAAGAGCGGCGGCACCACAGAGGCTGAACTCGCCACGCAGGAGAAGAAGGGCAAGCCCACCGGCCTATTCGTGACACATCCGCTTACGGAAGAGCAAGTCGAAGTCTGGATCGGCAACTATGTGTTGATCGGCTATGGCGACGGCGCCGTGATGGGCGTGCCGGCCCATGATGAGCGTGACTTCGAGTTCGCACAGAAGTACGGCCTGCCCATCAAACAAGTCGTTGGCGTCGAAGGTGAAAGTTATGACCTGACGAAGTGGGCCGATTGGTATGGCGACAAACAGCGCGCCGTCTGCATCAACTCGGGCGAGTTGGACGGCCTGCCGCACAAGGCCGCCGTGGCCAAGGTCGCCGAGCTGGTCGGCGCCAAGGGCCTGGGTGAGTTGAAAACCACCTGGCGTCTGCGCGACTGGGGCATCAGCCGCCAGCGCTACTGGGGCACACCGATTCCTATCATCCATTGCGCCGACTGTGGCGCGGTGCCGGTGCCCGAGAAGGATCTGCCGGTCGTCTTGCCCGAGGAATGCATCCCGGACGGCAGCGGCAACCCGCTTAAGAAGCATGCCGGCTTCCTCAACGTCGCCTGTCCGCAATGCGGCAAGCCGGCGCAGCGCGAAACCGACACCATGGACACCTTCGTCGACTCGTCCTGGTATTTCATGCGTTATTGCGACGCGCAGAACCAGGATGCGATGGTCGGTGCCGGCACCGATTACTGGATGGGTGGCGCCGGCAATGGCAGCCCTGGCATGGACCAGTACATCGGCGGCATCGAGCATGCGATCCTGCACCTGCTCTATGCGCGCTTCTGGACCAAGGTGATGCGCGATCTGGGCCTGGTCAAGATCGACGAGCCCTTCACCAAGCTGCTCACGCAAGGCATGGTGCTGAAGGGCGCGTTCTCGCGCAAGCCGGCCGACGCAGGCAAGAACTACTACTGGGAAGACGAGGTCGAGGTCGAGCTGAACGCCCATGGTCAGATCGTCGGCGGCAAGCTGAAGGCAGACGGCTTGGCCGTAGAGTACGAGCTGACGACGATGTCCAAGTCCAAGAACAATGGCGTCGACCCGCAGGCCTTGATCGACCAGTACGGCGCCGACACCGCCCGCCTGTTCGTGATGTTTGCAGCGCCCCCTGAGCAAACGCTGGAGTGGAACGATGCCGGCGTCGAGGGCGCGCACCGCTTCCTCAAGCGGGTCTGGGCCTTTGGCGCCAAGCAGGAGGCCGCGATCAAGACCGGCGGGCGCGACTTCGCCGCACTCAATGCGGACGGCAAGGCCTTGCGCCGCGAGGTCCATCTGGTGCTCAAGCAGGTCAGCTACGACTACGAGCGCATGCAGTACAACACCGTGGTGTCCGGCGGCATGAAGCTGCTGAATGCGCTGGAGGCGTTCAAGTCGCAAGGCCAGGACGCAGCGCTGCGCGAAGGCTTCTCGGTGCTCTTGCGCCTGCTCTACCCGGCCTGCCCGCATATCGCGCATACGCTCTGGCAAGAGCTGGGCTTTGCCGATGGCATGGGTGATCTGCTCGACACCGCCTGGCCGCAGGTCGACGAGGCCGCCCTGGTGCAAGACGAGATCGAGCTGATGCTGCAGGTCAACGGCAAGCTGCGCGGCTCTATCCGCGTCGCCGCAGGCGCCGACAAGGCGGCCATCGAGGCGGCGGCGCTGGCGAATGAGGACTTCCTCAAGTTCGCCGAGGGCCAGCCGGCCAAGAAGGTCATCGTCGTGCCTGGCCGCCTGGTCAATCTGGTCGTCTGAGCCCCATCCCTATGCAGCGTCGACATCTTCTGACGGCCGCGGCCGCGAGTCTGGCCGGCTGCGGCTTTGAGCTGCGGCGCGAGCCCGAACTGCTGTTCCAAAGCCTGGCGATCAGCGGCATCAAGCCCGATTCGGCGATGGCGGCCGAGCTGCGCCGCCAGCTGGCGCGTACCTCGGTCGTGCTGCTGGAGGACGCCAACAAGGCGCAACTCGTCTTGGTGGTGCTCAAGGATGTGCGTGAGCGCTCGGCCGTGGTCTCGACCACCGCCGGTCAGGTGCGTGAATGGCAGTTGCGCCTGAACTTCGACTTCATGCTGCGCACGCCCAATGACGAGCTGCTGCTGCCGCGCACCGAGCTGCGTATGGTGCGCGAAATGAACTTTCGCGAAACCGACGCGCTGGGCAAAGAGCAAGAAGAAGCGCAGCTCTACCGCGCCATGCAGTCCGATGCGGTCGCCCAGGTGATGCGACGCCTGGCGGCTGTGCGCCTGCCCTCCTAACCATCAAACCAGATGCAACTCCGCGCCGACGCCCTCCTCCAACAGCTCGCCAAAGCGCTGCGGCCGATCTACACCGTCTATGGCGATGAACCGCTGCTGATCCAAGAAGCGGCCGACGCGGTCCGCGCCGCCGCCCGCGCCCAGGGCTATAGCGAGCGCAAGGTCTTCACCGTCGCCGGCGCGCATTTCGACTGGGCGCAGGTGCTGGGTGCTGCGCAGGCGCAGAGCCTGTTTGCCGACCGCCAGCTGATCGAGATCCGCATCCCGTCCGGCAAGCCCGGCAAGGACGGCTCCGAGGCGCTGCAGCGTTACTGCGCCCGTCTGCCCGAGGATGTGCTGACCCTGGTCAGCCTGCCCAAACTGGACAAGACCCAGACCGGCAGCGCCTGGTTCACGGCGCTGGACGGCGCCGGTGTGACGCTGCGGGTCGAGCCGGTCGAGCGGCGCGCGCTGCCGCAGTGGATCGCCCAGCGCCTGGTGTCCCAGGGCCAGCGGGTGGCGGACGGCGAGATCGGTCAGCGCACGCTGGCCTTTTTTGCCGACCGGGTCGAGGGCAATTTGCTGGCCGCGCATCAGGAGCTGCAAAAGCTCGCGCTCTTGCACCCACAAGGCGAGCTGAGCTTTGAGCAGATCGAGGCAGCGGTCTTGAACGTGGCTCGCTACGACGTCTTCAAGCTCAGCGAGGCGGTGTTGGGCGGCCAGGTCGCGCGCGTGCTGCGCATGTTGGAGGGCCTGGAGGCCGAGGGCGAGGCCGCCGTGCTGGTGCACTGGAGCCTGGCCGAGGACATCCGCGCGCTCAAGCGCGTGCGCGACGCCGTCGACGCCGGCAAACCGCTGCCGATGGCGATGCGCGAGGCGCGCGTGTGGGGGGCCAAGGAGCGCTTGTTCGAGCGCATCGTGCCGGGTCTGCATGCCGCTGATTTGACCCGTTTGGTGGCAGCCGCCCAGGTCTGCGATGGCCTGGTCAAGGGCCTGCGCCACCCGGACTGGCCGCAGGATCCCTGGGCCGGTTTGCGCCGGCTGGCGCTGATGCTGGTGGAGACGACGGCCGCTCGGGGTCCAAGGCTGGCACTGCAGAGCTAGCTCAGTAGCCCTGTTCGCGCCGCACCAAATGTTGCAGCGCGGTGCCGCTTCGCAAGGCCTGCAGATTCGCAGCCACCACCGCCGCTGCGCTGCGCGGGTCGGTCTGGGCGGCGCAATGCGGCAGCACGGTGACTTGGGGCTGGCGCCAGAACACATGCTCGACTGGCAGCGGCTCCTGCTCAAACACATCAAGCACGGCGCGGCGCAGGTGGCCGCTGTCTAGCGCCGCCAGCAGGTCGGCCTCGACCAGATGGGCGCCGCGCGCCAGATTGACGAGGCTGGCGCCGGGCTTCATCGCCTTGATGCGGCTCGCATCCAGAAAATGCCGGGTCTGCGCCGTCAAGGGCAACAGATTGATGACCACATCGGCCTGCGCCAGCCCTTGCGCCAAGCCCTCGTCACCATGCAAGCTGCGAACGCCGCCGACCTGCGCCGGGCGCCGGCTCCAGCCGCTGACCGCATAGCCCTGCGCCGCCAAGGACTGCGCCACCCGCCCGCCCAGCTCGCCCATGCCGAGCAGCAAGACCCGCCACTCGGCCGCGCGGGGTTGCGCCGGCTGCTGCCACTCACACCGCAGCTGCTGGGCCTGGACATCAAAAAAGCCACGCTGCAAGGACAGCACGGCCCACAGCGCCGTCTGCGCCATCGCCTCGTTCATGGCCGGATCGACCATGCGTGCTAACGGCACATTCACAGGCAATGTCACATCTTGCAGCAGGCGCTCGACGCCGGCCCATAACGACTGAATTAGACGCAGATTGGGCAGGCCGGCGAGGCCGCCGGGCGCCGGGTTGGCGACGATCGCCGCCTCCACCGCGGCGGCCTCGGCGGGGCTGCTGGGGGGCGCCAGCAGCCATTGCTCATCGGGCAGCTCGGCTTGCAGCAGGCTCAGCCAGCGATCACGCTCCGCATCGCTCCAGCGCCCCAGCAGCAGCAGACTCATGCGTCCTTGTCTTCCAGCGCCTCGCACAGGGCCAGCAGGCCGGCCCGCAAAGTGGCTGTGCGCACCGCATGGCGGTCGCCGGGGAACAGCTCCTGCCAGACCTTGGGCGCTGAGCCGGCATGCACCAGCGCCAGCCAGACCGTGCCAACGGGTTTGTCGGCGCTGCCGCCGGTGGGTCCGGCGATGCCGGTGACCGACAGCGCCCAGTCGATCGGCGCATGGGCCAACAAGCCCTTGGCCATATGCAGGGCGACCTCGCCGCTGACCGAGCCATGCAGGCCGATCAAGGCGGCCGGCACGCCGAGCAGCTCGGTTTTGGATTCGTTGCTATAGCTGACCACGCCACGCTCGAACCATTGGCTGGAGCCGGACAGGCTGGTGCAGGCCGCCGCGATCAGACCGCCGGTGCAGGACTCGGCCGTGCCCATTTTCTCGCGCCGCTGCGTCAGGGCGACGCCGATGCGGTCGATCAACTCTTGCTCTTCGGGAAATAGCATGTTCGTCACCCCAGAATTGCACGCCACAGCGCGATGACCATAAGCGTACATCCTGCCGCGACGAAATCATCGAACAAGATGCCCCAGCCCTGGGCCCAGCCGACCGGCTGGCCGCGCTCGCCCTTGAACAAACGGTCGGCCCAGCCGACCGGCCCAGGCTTGGCGGCGTCGAAGTAACGGAACAGCGCGAACGCGATCAGCTGACCCCAGAAACCGACCGGCGAAACAAGCCACAGGATCAGCCAGAAGGCGACGATCTCGTGAACGCCGCACCACCGACGCGAAGGCCTCCGGCGGCGGCTACTGTAGTGGCCACGTCGAGTCGCACGAGTAGTCCACCCGACCATCAACGACCGGAGAATCGCCAAGAATGCGCTACCTGACGTTCGTCAAAGGCCCCGA
>NZ_JANNMI010000277.1:0-9154 GCF_031397715.1 Roseateles sp. | reverse complement strand
GCGCTGTTGCACATCGCTTACGAGCGCCTGCTGACCGGCATCCACAACGAAGACACGATCGAGCAGTACCGGATGAACGGTTTGAAGCTCGGCCGCCTGCTGTATCAAGGCCGCTGGTTCGACCCGCAGGCCATCATGCTGCGCGAAAGCGCCCAGCGCTGGGTGGCGCGTGCCATCAGCGGCGAGGTCAGCATCGAGCTGCGGCGCGGCAATGACTACTCGCTGCTCGACACCCGCAGCGCCAATCTGACCTACAAGCCCGAGCGCCTGAGCATGGAGAAGGTCGAGGACGCGCCGTTCTCGCCGCTGGACCGGATCGGCCAGCTGACCATGCGCAATCTCGATATCGTTGATACGCGCGAAAAGCTGATGACCTATGCCAAGGTCGGCCTGCTGTCACCGGCCACGGCCAACAGCCTGCCGCAGCTGCAGGGCAAGGTCGAAGACAAGCTGGCCGGCAAGCCTTGACGCCAATTCGCCGCCTGGGCTGCTCGCGTCGCCAGGCTCTTTTTGCGCCGACGGCCCTGCTTGCTATGCCGCCGCTCTGGGCGCCGCTCTTGGCGCCGGTCTGGGCGCCGGTCTGGGCGACGGACGCGCCGCGCCCGGCCGTGTTGCTCACGATCAGTGGCGCCGGTGTGAACGGCGAGGCCAAGTTCGATATGGCCATGTTGGCGGCTCTGCCCCAACACAGCTTCACGACCAAAACACCGTGGTATCCAACGGCCCGCAAATTCAGCGGGCCCTTGTTGCGCGATGTTTTGGCCGCGGCCGGGGCGCAGGGCAAGGTGGTGGAGGCCATCGCCATCAATGACTACAAGGTCGACATTCCTGTTGAGGATGCGCTCAGACACAACTTGATCGTGGCGCGCCTGCTGGACGACAAGCCCATGCTGCTGCGCGACAAGGGTCCTCTGTTCATCATCTTCCCGTTTGACTCCAACAGCCAATTGCGCAATAGCGTGTACTACAGCCGCTCGGCTTGGCAGTTGAAAGCCTTGCGACTGCGTTAAGTCGGCAACGCAGATGAGCAGCAGCAGTGAGCCGGAAAAAATGCCCAGCGTCTTGAGCGGCCAACGCCGCAGATTGCGCTTTTTTCTGGGTGGCCTGTGCTGCTTGCTGGCGCTCACCATCGCAACGATTGGCTGGCTGCAAACGCGCCAGTTCGAATTGATCAATCCGGCCCAGCGCTATCAAGACGACTATGTGGTTTGGAGCTTGTTTCAGTTCGAGGTCGATTTTCTGAAACTGCGTCAAGCGCTTGATCAGGCTCACGCCGACGCGCCCACGGCCGACGCGCAGACGAGGGCGGCCTTGATTGAGCAACGCTTTGAAGTCTTTGTCATCCGCCTCGGCCTGGTTGAGGATGAACAAGCGACCCGAGCACTGCAACACGAGCCGGCTTATCTGCAAACGCTGGTGCAGCTGCGCAGCTTTGTCGAGTGGGCCGACACCTTGCCCGTGACGGCCGAGGCGTTGGCAGCCAACCCGGCGCTTGTGGCCACCGTGTTGCCCCGCTTGGCGCTCTTGGCCGAAGGTATTCATGAGCTGTCGCTGAGCGCCTCGCACCAAGTCGCTCAACGCGCCACTGAACGCAGCGACAAGGTGCGCCAGCATGCGCGCCTGAGTCTTTGGTTGACCTTGGTGCAATGTGCACTGACGCTGGGTTTGACCGCCCTGGTGGTGCATCAATTCCGCAGCCTCTTGCGCAGCTCGCGCGAGCAAAAGGTCCAAGCCGCCAAGCTGCTGAACGCGCAGCATGCGGCCGAGGCCGGCAGCCGGGCCAAGAGCCTGTTTTTGGCCAATATGAGTCATGAGCTGCGCACGCCCATGCATGGCTTGCTGGGCATGCTCGATCTGCTCAACGCGGCGCCGCTGAGCCCCGTGCAACGGGGTCATTTGAAGGCGGCCGACGACTCCAGCCATCATTTGCTGGCGGTGCTGAACGACATTTTGGACATCTCCAAAATGGAGGCCGGCGGCATCAGCATCGGCCAGCAAGCGGTGGATTTGCGCAGCCTGCTGAACGAAGTTGAGCAATTGAGCCGCTCGCAGGCCGGCTTCAGCGGCTTGGCACTGAGCATCAGCGTCGAGCCCGGCCTGCCCGCCTGGGTCAGCGCTGACCCTACGCGCTTGCGCCAGATCTTGCTCAACCTGTTGAGCAATGCGATCAAGTTCACGCCCATGGGTGAGGTCTCGCTGCGGCTGAGCCGCAAGAGCGGGTCGAGTGAGCCCGCCCTCTGGCAATTTCAGGTCAGTGACACCGGCATTGGCATGGATACGTCCACCCTGCTGAAGCTGTTCCAGCGCTTCAGCCAGGGCGATGATTCGAGCTCAAGGCGCTATGGTGGCAGTGGCCTGGGCCTGGAAATTTCACGCAAGCTGGCGCGCGCCATGGGCGGCGATATCACGGTGCACAGCCGGCTCGGTCTGGGCTCGACCTTTGTGTTGGAGCTGCCACTGGCCGCATGCCCGGCCCCGGTCTTGGCGGCACCCGCCTCGCCGCAAGCGCTGGGCGGCAGGCGTTTGCGCATCCTGGTGTCCGAAGATCACCCGACCAATCAAGCCTATTTGCAAGCGGTGTTGGAGCGGCTCGGCCACCGCGCTGATTTCTGCAACAACGGGCTGGAGGCCCTGCAGCGGTTGAAAGATGCCGATGACTTTGACCTGGTGTTGATGGATTTGCACACGCCGCTGATGGACGGCTATCAAGCCACGCGCGCCATGCGTACCCTGCCCGGGCCGAAGTCGGCGATCCGCATCATTGCGCTGTCGGCCGACGCCTTCGAAGAGTCGCGCGAGCGCGCGCTGCAGGCCGGCATGGATGGTTTCCTGGCCAAGCCGGTCGGTATCGAGGCCTTGGCGCAAGCCTTGGGCGGCCGCATCGATGCAGTGTTGCCGGCAAGCCCTGCACCTGCACCTGCGCCTGCACTCGAACCTGAACCTGAACCTGAACTTGAGCTTGACCCAGCGGCGCTCGACGAGCTGCGCCACAACCTGCCCGAGGCAACGGTCCGCAAGCTCTACATCACCTACATCGGCAGCCTCGCCGGGACGCGCCAGGCGCTCGCAAGCGCGGCCGATAGGCGTGACGCTTCCGCGTTGCAGGCGGCTGCCCATAGCGTCAAAGGTGCGGCCGCCAGTTTGGGCTTGCGCGCGGTACAAGCCGCGGCTTTGACGCTGGAGTTGCGCGCTCGGCAGCTTGCCCTGGATGACCACGCGGACGCAGCTGCTGCCTGGCAGCATTTGGAAACTCTCAGGCAGTCGCTATTGCGGGCGCTGCAAGGCAGCGAAGCCGCTTGCGCCGGGCAAGGCCTGCTCTAAGGATGCTCTGCATCCCTAAAGCAAGATAGGTTCGGTCTCCAGGCGGATGCCAAAGCGGCCGTAGACGCTTTCTTGAATCGCGCGGGCTAAGGTCACGACCTCCGCGCCGCGCGCCTCTCCGCGGTTCACCAGCACCAAAGCCTGGCGCTCATAGACCGCGGCGCCGCCGACCGCCTTGCCTTTCCAGCCACAGGCGTCGATCATCCAGCCGGCCGCGAGTTTGATGCTGCCATCGGGCATCGGGTAATGCACGATATGCGGGTCGCGGCCGATGATGTCGCGGCACTGATCGATGCTGACCAGCGGATTCTTGAAGAAGCTGCCGGCATTGCCGATCACGGCCGGATCGGGCAGCTTGGCGCGCCGGATTTCGCACACCCAATCAAAAATCTGCCGTGCGCTCGGCGCCGCAACACCGGACTCGGCCATCTTTCGCTCAATCTCCAGATAGCCCAACACCGGCTGCCAGGGCTTGGGGCAGCGCAGGCGCACATGGGTGATGACGCTTTTGCCGGCCAAGCCGCCGAAACCCGTCTGTTTGAAGACGCTGTCCCGGTAGCCAAAATTGCACACCGAGGCCGGCAGCACAACACTGCGTCCGGTCACCAGGTCGAGCACGGCCACGCTGTCCAGCCTGTCCTTGATCTCCAGCCCATAGGCGCCGATGTTCTGCACCGGCGCGGCGCCCACCGTGCCGGGAATCAAGGCCAGGTTCTCCAGGCCGGGAAACCCCTGCTCGATGCTCCACTGCACCAGCTGATGCCAGCCCACACCGGCGCCGGCCTCGATAATCCAGGCGTCCGCCCTGTCTTCGAGCAAACGAATGCCCGCTATTTCCATTTTCAGCACCACCGCATCGACATCCTTGGTCAACACGATATTGCTGCCGCCGCCGAGCACAAACTTCGGCGCACGGCCCAATTGCGGGTGGTCAACGACGCGGCGCAGATCGGCCGCCGAGCGGATGCGCACCAGGCGATGCGCGGTCGCAGGCAAGCCGAAGCTGTTGTAGGGCTTCAGGTTGACGCCCGTCTCTATCGTCAGCGCAGCAGCTGTCGACAAGGCAGAGGACTCATTCGGGGGATTTACAGCTTGATCCGGCATGGCAGAATTTTCCCAGATCAATCGGGCTATCCTTCCCGCACCAGCCACTCATCCACAAATATATAAATATGCCCAGCTTTGACACCACCCTCGAGCCCGATATGGCCAAGATCAAAAACGGCGTTGACACCAGCGCCAAGGAGATCGCCACCCGCTTTGACTTCAAAGGCACCAGCGCCGAAGTCGTGCTGAAGGAAAAAGAAAAGGAAATCCACGCCACCGGCGACAGCGACTTTCAGCTGGAGCAGATCGAGGCGGTGTTCTACGCCAAGTTGATCAAGCAAGGCGTGGTGATCAGCTTTTTGGACAAGCAAGAGAAGATCGAAAAGCTTGGCGGCGACAAGGTGCGCCGGGTCTACAAGATCAAGAACGGCATCGAATCGGTGCTGGCCAAGAAGATCGTCGCTGCGGTCAAGGACGCCAAGCTCAAGGTGCAGGCTTCGATACAAGGCGACACCGTGCGCATCACCGGCAAGAACCGCGACGATCTGCAGGTCGGCATCGCCTTGCTGAAGAAGGATTTCGCCGACGTGCCGCTGAGCTACGACAACTTCCGGGACTGACAGCCAGTGACGCTGCCTGCACGTTTTTGGGGCGGGTTGATCGCGGGGCTGCTGGCCGGCTCCGCCTGGGGCCAGCCAGCAAGTACGGTCAGCTTCAATGGCAGTTTGGGCGCCAAGGCCGCGCTGCTGCTGATTGACGGCGAGCCGCGCACCGTCGCGGTGGGCACGACCGTACGCGGCGTGCGCCTGCTGACTGTGGAGGATGGTCGGGCCGAAATCGAGCTGGGCGGGCGCCGCCAGACGCTGCTGATGGGGGCCTCGCCGGGCCGTGTCGGTGACGCCGGCGCGGCGGCCAACGCCGGCCGCAAAATCATTTTGAGCGCTGGCTCGGGCGGCCACTTCACCAGCTCCGGCACCATCAACGGCAAAACCACCCAGTTCCTGGTCGATACCGGCGCCACCGCCATTTCCATCAGCCAGACCGAAGCCGAACGGCTGGGCCTGAACTTCTCGGCCGGCCGCCGCATCATGACGCAGACCGCCAACGGCGTGGTGCAGGCCCAGATGATGCAGCTGGGCAGCGTCAGGGTCGGCGATGTCGAAGTGCGCAATGTCGAAGCCATCGTGATCCCGGGTCAGATGAGCCACGTGCTGCTGGGCAATAGCTTTTTGACCCGCTTTCAGATGCAAAGACATAACGATGTGCTGACGCTGGACCTGCGCTACTGAAGCCGGCGGGCACAGAAATCAGACTCGTGCATGAAAAAACGCACCCGAAGCGCTGCCTTGACCGTCAAGAATTGCAGGCGTTTTACGATACTGGCCGGATGCGCTCAACAAAACCTCTGACCCACAGTCACACACGTCGCACGCAGGCCCTGGGCTTGCTGCTGGCCGGCCTGCTGCCGCTGGCCCAGGCCACGCCCGAGAAGGCGGCCAAGTTCTACGAAGATGCGCTGCAGCGCTATGAAAAGGGTGACTTGGACAGCGCCACCGTCCAACTGAAGAACACGATCCAGCAAGATCAAAAAATGCTGGCTGCGCATTTATTGCTCGGCAAGGTGCTGCTCGCGCAAGGACAGTACGCGGCGGCACAAGCAGCCTTGGAGGAAGCGCTCAAGCAAGGCGTCAACCGCAGTGAAGTCGTTTTGTCGCTGGGCCAGCTCTATCTCGTCACCGGTGACCGCAAGCGCCTGCTCGACGAGATCACGCTCAAAGGCATGCCGACACCGATTCATGCCGATATCTTGACCTTGCGCGGCTCGGCCTATGCCGGCTCGGGCAACACGGTGCAAGCCAGCAAAGCCTTTGCCGAGGCCCGCGCGCTCAAGCCGCAGCTGGCAGCGCCTTGGATCGCGGAGGCGCCCATGTTGATGCGTTTGGGCGCGGCCGATAGAGCCCGAGCAGCGGCCAATATGGCGGTGGAGTTGGACCCCAAGAATGCCGCAGCCTGGTACACCTTGGGCAGTGTTTTGTATGGCCTGAAAGATGGCAGTGGCGCACTGGCGGCGCATGAGAAGGCTCTCAGCCTCAACCCAAAGCAAGTCGACGCCCGCGTTGCCCGGGCCTCGCTCTTGCTCGCCCTTGGCCGCGACAAAGAGGCAGAAAAGGACCTCGATCTGCTCAGCAGCTGGGGCACCCAAGACCCCCGGGCTTCCTATGTCAAAGCGCTGCTGGCGGCAAGGCGCGGCGACGCCGACGCGGCCAAGGCGGCCTACGCCGAGGCCGCCGAGTTGGTCGACGGGCAAAAACCCTCGTCATTGGCGGGCAATGACCCGCTGTTGATGGCCGGCGCCCTATCGCATGCCGCTTTAGGCAATGTCGAGAAGGCCAAAGGCTATCTGGACACTCTTTTAGCCCTGAATTCCAAGCATTTCAGCGCTCAGCTGTTGCTCGGCTCCATTCTGATCGACAGCAAGGAATATGGCCGCGCCACCACCTTGCTGGAAGGTGCTCAACGTGCCGCTCCGGATGATCCGCAAGTGCTGCTCTTGCTGGGCAGCCTGCAGATGGCGCGCAAGCAATACCAGCGCGCCAGCGAGTACTTCGAAAAAGCCGCCAACCGCAGCGGCTCGCCGGAGGCCCAGCGTGAGTTGGCCTTCAGCCAGATGGGCCTGGGTCAGGAGCGACTGGGTACGGGCAACCTGGAAAAGTACTTTGCCAGCAACCCCACGGATGCCAGAGCGGGCGTGCAACTGGCGATGAGCTATGTCAACCAGGGCAAGATCAAGCAAGCGCTGCAGACCGCCGAAGCGTTGGTCAAGGTGGACCCGGGCAATCTGACTTTGCAAAACTTCCTCGGCAATATCCAAGGTAGAACCGGTGACAAAAAGGCCGCCCGTCAAACCTTCCAACAAGCCCTCATCAAGGACCCCAACTTCAGGCCCGCGGCGGTCAATCTGACCTGGTTGGACATAGAGGAGCAGCGCTTTGATGAAGGCCGCGCACGCATGAAGTTCTGGCTTGGCCGCAACAAAAACGATCCCGAGCTGCTGTTCCAGCTTGGCGTGCTGGAATTGCGCGCCGGCCGCATGGCCGATGCGCAGCAACAGCTGCAGCTGGCCAGCGAGTTGCAGCGCAACGATGCCGGCCCTGGTTTGACCCTGATCGAGCTGTTCCTGGCTCAACAGCAAGCCGCCAATGCGGTCACGACCGGCAAACAGCTGATCGCCAAATTCCCGAACAAGACGGCCGTACAGCTGGCCCTTGGGCGCGCCCATTTGGCGGCCGGGGACAGCAACAGCGCGCGCACCCTATTCCAAGAAGCGACCCGCTCGGCCGACTTCGACGCGCGGCAGCAGGTTCATATTGGCCGCCTGCAAATGATGGCGGGCAACTTGGAGGGCGCGAGTTACAACGTGCAGAAAGCACTGCAAGCCAGTGCCGACGACCTGCAAGCCCTGGTGCTGCAGGTCGAGGTGGAGGCTCAACGCGGAGATCAGGCCAAGGTCGATGCAGCGCTCAAAGTCCTCAACGCCAAGCATGCGGGCAGCGTGCCGGCGTTGTTGGCGACGGGCAATATTGCGATGTTGCGCCGTCAATTTCCGGCGGCTCAAGCGGCCTACAAGCAGGTGCTTGAGAAAGCGCCTAGCGCGGGCCACACCCTCTTGCTTGCACGCGCACTCAGCGGTGCAGGCGAGCAAGGCAAGGCCTTGGCGCTGATGGAATCCCAAGCCAAGAAACAACCCAATGAACTGGGCTTGCTGCGGGCCACGGCCGAACTGCAAACGAGCATGGGCAAGAACGACGCTGCGGCTAAAAGCTTCACCCAGCTCTTGGCGGCCAACCCCGGGGATGCCGGCGCTGCGAGTAGTTTCGCCGTTCTGCTGCAGCGCATGGGCGATCCCAGGGCACTGGGCATGGCGGAAAAAGCGCTGCAGTTGGCGCCGGGCAATGCCGATGCGCTTGACACCCTTGGCTGGGTGCTTGCGCTTCAGGGCAAGCACGATCTTGCGCTGCGCCACTTGCGCGAGGCCCGGCTGCGAGATCCGAACAACGGCAATGTCCGTTGGCACCTCGCCTTTGCACTCGCCAAGGCCGGACGAAAAAATGAAGCCAAGGATGAATTGGTGGCCGCCTTCAACGCCCCCAGCCCGCCCACCGGCAGCAGCGAGTTGGCCGCCCTCAAGGCGGAACTTGGCCTTTCGCCATGAGGGCGGCGTGAACAATGTTTTGTCATTGGCGGGACCTTCCGCGTGGCGCCGCCCCCCCATTCACGGGATTGTCAAGACAAGCCCTGCCGCTACCATCCAGCCCAACACTTTAGGTGCTTCGCAAGCAGTGCCTAAACCGCAGCAACCTTTGTATTAACCAGCCCCACCTGACCATGACATCTACTTTTCACATCAGCAAGGCCGAGTGGGTCAGCCGAGTTGTCGGAGGCGCTGCAATGCTTTTGGTTGCTGGCCTTAGCCATGCGCAAACCGTCACGCTGCAAGCCGGCGGCTCCGCCAACCAGTACAAGACCGAAAATTTGACTTTTGGCCAAACGCTGGAGAAGAAGCCCGCGACGATGGGTGCTAGCAGTTACAAAGAGTCGACCAACGGCGCTTCGTTCTGGGTTTATTGCCTGGATCCGCTGACCTCGCTGGGCAACCCGCTGACCTATACCAAGCTGACCGGATCTAGCAACGCAGCCCTGGGCACCTTCATCAGCTCACCCGTGGTCGCCAACAGCGTCACCTCTTATACCGAGCAGTTCGGCAAGGGCGGTGACTACGCCACCG
>NZ_JANNMI010000220.1:0-4608 GCF_031397715.1 Roseateles sp. | reverse complement strand
CTCTTCTATCGTGGCGGCAAACTTGACCGGCAAGGCGGTCTCCAGCACCAACATCGCGGTGCCCGGTTGGCGCTTCTCCAGCGCCACCTTCAGGCCATCGGCGGTATGGGTGTCGACCATCACGCCATACTTCTCGTAGGTCGAACGAATTGTTGCCAAACGGTCGGCATGGCTGCTGCTGCCGGAGACGAAACCATAAGCGCCAATCTGCGCGTGCTCGGACTGCGAAATCTCGAAACGCCCCGCCGTGGCGATCGCATCTTGAAACAGCGCCTTCACCCTTGGCCCGTCACGGCCCAAGAGGTCAAACACAAAGCGCTCGAAGTTGCTGGCCTTGGAAATATCCATCGAGGGGCTGGAGGTTTCATGCGTGTCGGCCGCGCCGCGCACGCGGTAAACGCCGGTGCGGAAGAACTCGTCCAGCACATCGTTCTCGTTCGTCGCCACGACCAGGTTCGCAATCGGCAGCCCCATCATCCGCGCCACATGGCCGGCGCAGACATTGCCGAAATTGCCGGACGGGACGCTGAAGCTGACCCGCTCCTCGTTCGACTTCGTGGCTTGGAAGTAACCGGCGAAGTAATAGACCACCTGAGCGAGCAGGCGCGCCCAGTTGATCGAGTTGACGGTGCCGATCTTGTAGCGCCGCTTGAAGTCCAGATCGCTGGACACCGCCTTGACGATGTCCTGGCAATCATCGAACACGCCTTCGATGGCGATGTTGTGGATGTTGGCATCTTGCAGGCTGAACATCTGCGCCTGCTGAAACGGGCTCATGCGGCCATGCGGGCTGAGCATGAAGACATTGACGCCGGCCTTGCCGCGCATCGCGTACTCGGCCGCGCTGCCGGTGTCACCCGAGGTCGCGCCAAGAATATTGAGCGTCTCACCGCGCCGCTTCAACTCATATTCGAACAGCTGCCCCAGCAACTGCATCGCCATGTCTTTGAAGGCCAGCGTCGGGCCGTTGGACAAGGCTTGCAGCGCCAAGCCCGGCTCCAAGACCTTGAGCGGCGTGATTTCGGGCGTGCCGAAAACTGCCTCGGTGTAGGTGCGGCGGGTGATGGCGCGCAGATCAGCCGCCGGGATGTCGTCGATATAGAGCGACAAAATCTCGAAGGCCAGATCGGCGTAACTGAGACCGCGCCATTTGCTCAACGTTGCCGCGTCAATTTGCGGATAGCTGACCGGCAGATAGAGCCCACCATCGGGCGCCAAGCCCTCCAGCAGGATTTCGCAAAAGGCCCGCTCGGTCTTGTCGCCGCGGGTGCTGATGTACCGAATTTCCCGCCGGGCCGCCCCAAGGGAAAATAGCGCCCCCTCGGGGGGCAGCGAAGCGTGGGGGCGATCAGTCATGCCAACTCTTCCTTGCGCAAGCGAACGATCGGCGCCAACACGGTCGGCAGACCTTGCATACGGGCCAAGGCGCGGTTCATGCGCCCTTCGACCGTCTCGTGCGTGAGGATGATCAGATCGGTCTGACGCTCACCCTCAGCGGACTCGCGCTGCAGCACCGCATCGATCGAGATATCGCTTTCGGCCAGTATCGAGGTGATGCTGGACAGCACGCCGGCCTCATCGGCCACGCGCAGGCGCAGGTAGAAGCTGGTCACGACCTCTTCCATTGCGAGCACCGGCGTGTCGCTCATGGCGTCGGGCTGGAAGGCCAGATGCGGCACGCGGTGATCCGGGTCGGCGGTATGCAGGCGGGTGATGTCGACCAGATCGGCGATCACCGCCGAAGCGGTCGGCTCGGCGCCTGCCCCCTTGCCGTAGTACAGCGTTGTGCCCACAGCATCGCCCTGCACGACGACGGCGTTCATCGCGCCCTCGACATTGGCGATCAGGCGCGCAACCGGGATCAGCGTCGGATGCACACGCAGCTCGATACCATTCTCGCGCCGCCGTGTCAGACCCAGCAACTTGATGCGGTAGCCGAGCTGCTCGGCATACTTGATGTCGATCGCCTGCAGCTGATTGATGCCCTCGACATGGGCCTTGTCGAACTGCACCGGGCTGCCGAAAGCGATCGCGCTCATCAGGCTGATCTTGTGCGCGGCGTCGACGCCTTCGATGTCAAAGGTCGGGTCGGCCTCGGCATAACCGAGGCGCTGTGCTTCCTTCAGCACCACGCCAAAGTCCAAGCCCTTGCTGCGCATCTCGGACAGGATGAAATTGGTCGTGCCGTTGATGATGCCGGCGATCCATTCGATGCGGTTGGCGGTCAGGCCTTCGCGCAAGGCCTTGATGATGGGAATGCCACCGGCCACCGCCGCTTCAAACGCGACCATCACGCCTTTTTCACGTGCAGCCGCAAATATCTCGGTGCCATGCACGGCAAGTAACGCCTTATTGGCCGTGACCACATGTTTGCCGGCGGCGATCGCCTCCAGCACCAGGGTCTTGGCAATGCCGTAGCCGCCGATCAGCTCGATGACGATGTCGATCTCGGGGTTGGCGATGACGGCGCGGGCGTCGTTGACGACGGTCACGTCGGCGCCGACGATGCTGCGGGCACGCTCGACGTCGAGGTCGGCGACCATAGCAATCTCAATGCCCCGGCCGGCGCGGCCGCGTATTTCATGCTGGTTGCGACGCAGCACGTTGAAGGTGCCACTGCCTACGGTGCCAATGCCCAGCAGGCCAACTTTGATCGCTTTCATGGGGGGTTGTTCTCTCTGGTCTTCGCTAAATTTCAAACGCTGCCGGCGCTTAGCGCCCGGCCCGCTTGCGGTAATGCGTCAGGAAACGCTCGATCCGCCCGACCGCTTCCCGCAGGTCGTCGGAGTTAGGTAAGAACACGAGCCGGAAATGATCGGGGGCTGTCCAGTTGAAGCCCGTCCCTTGCACGATCAGCACCTTTTCCTCGGCCAGCAATTCATAGGCGAACTGTTGGTCGTCCTCGATCTTGTAGATCTTCGGGTCCAGGCGGGGGAACATATATAACGCCGCTTTCGGCTTGACCACGCTGACGCCAGGAATCTGCGTCAGCAAATCAAAAGCGAGGTCGCGCTGGCGGCACAGCCGGCCGGTCGGTGCGACCAGATCATTGATGCTTTGGTAGCCGCCCAGGGCGGTCTGAATCGCCAACTGGCCCGGCGTGTTGGCGCACAAGCGCATCGAGGCCAGCATATTCAGGCCGGTGATGTAGTCCTGCGCATGGCGCTTTTCGCCCGACACCACCATCCAGCCGGCGCGGTAGCCGCAGGCACGGTAGTTCTTGGACAGGCCGTTGAAGGTCACGAACAGCACATCATCAGCCAGCGAGGCCAGGCTCGTGTGCACATGTCCGTCGTAGAGCGTCTTGTCGTAGATCTCGTCGGCAAAGATGATCAGCTGGTGCTGCCGGGCGATCTCGACGATCTCCAGCAGCACGCTGTCCGGGTACAGCGCGCCGGTCGGGTTGTTCGGGTTAATGACCACGATGCCCTTGGTATTGGGCGTTATCTTGCTGCGGATGTCGGCCACATCGGGCATCCAGTCGGCTTGCTCGTCACAAACGTAATGCACCGGCGTGCCGCCGGCCAGGGCGACCGACGCGGTCCATAGCGGATAGTCCGGCGCCGGCACCAAAATCTCGTCATCACTGTTGAGCAGGGCGTTCATGCTCATGGTGATCAGCTCTGACGCGCCGTTACCCAGATAGACATCATCGACGGTGACGCCGGCGATTTTCTTTTCTTGGCAGTAATGGACCACCGCCTTGCGCGGCGCGAACAGGCCCTTGGAGTCGGTGTAGCCGGCGGCGGCGGGCAGATTGCGGATCATGTCCTGCACGATCTCGTCCGGCGGCTCAATGCCAAAGGCGGCGATGTTGCCGATGTTCAGCTTGATGATCTTGTGCCCTTCTTCCTCCATTTGCCGAGCCTTGTCGAGCACGGGTCCGCGTATGTCATAGCAGACATTGGCCAATTTGCGGGACTTGAGCGTGGGCTTCAACAAGAGGTGAACTCCTCAAACAGGGCAGGGAATGCCAGGGAAAGCGGGCCGGCGCGCAGAAATGCTGCGCCGCAAAACGTACAATTTAATCACAGGCTGGTGGCCCGGCAGCAAAGTGCGCCGCGAGTGCCGGCTGAAATTCCTTGAAACTCCTCAGCCTTTCATCAACGCTTCGAGCGCCCTGATCCCGCCATGAAATTCCAACTCGATGAGCCGCAAGGCGGCAACAGCATTTCAAAGCATGACGGCCGCACCGTTTGGATCAACGGGGCAGCTTTTGGGACGAGCCTGCTGGTACCTTGGAAAGGCGAAGTTCAGCCTTGGAGCTTGCAGCGCTTTGAAGACCTGACGGAGCAGCACTTCGAGCAGGTCTTGGGGCTAAAGCCCGAATTAGTAATTTTCGGCAGCGGCGCACGCATCAGGTTCGCCCAGCCGGCCTTTTATCAAAGCTTGATTCAGGCCCGGATCGGCGTGGAGACCATGGATCTCGCGGCGGCCTGCCGCACTTACAACGTGCTGGCCAGCGAAGGGCGCAATGTTTTGGCGGCGCTTTTGATTGAGGCCTGAAAGCGGCAGCGCTTTTTGGGCATGCATCTCTGTACTTGGCAGGGCACCGAAGCCGCTATGTGCTGGTCGCCGGACCATGACGCCGAACAACGTATAATCAGC
>NZ_JANNMI010000180.1:0-3952 GCF_031397715.1 Roseateles sp. | reverse complement strand
GATCGGTTATGGCAGTGGCGGGGGTGCAGGATCGGCTAAGGACAAGACGACTGAGTGGCGCTTCTTGCCTTTTTATAACGCCTTTCACACCGAGGCGCGTTCGCACAACGCCTACTTCTCGGTGCAGCGGGTGCCGCGCCTGATGTCTCAGCTGCAAACCCGTGAAGGTCCCCGCTCCAGCTATATCGGCAGTGAGGTTTATGTGACGGTGGTCGATTCGGCCGAGGCACCGTTCTCCGCCGATTTGCGCCAACTTGGCGTGAGAGCCTTGTGCAGCAACCGCGATCTGCCGATCTTGATGCCCACCGGCAATGCCAAAGGTGACCTCATCTTGGCGCAGACTGCGCCGGTCAAGGCTATCCAGGTGCTCAAGGGACCGTCACGCCCGCAGTCGGCGCTGCGTGAGGGCAATATTGCCTGGAAGATGATCAATCAGCTCTCGCTCAATCACCTCTCTTTGACCGATACCGATGCGGAGCATGGCGCCGCTGCGCTGCGTGAAATCCTGCGTCTGTACGCGCCCAGCGGCGACGCCGGTGCGCAGCGCCAAGTGGATGGTCTGCGCTCGGTCAAGCTGGCCTCGGTGGTGCGCCGCCTGCCCATGCCCGGGCCCATCACCTTCGGTCGTGGCGTGGACGTGCGGGTTGAAATTGATGACCATGCGTTCGAAGGCGGCAGCGCCTTTTTGCTCGGTCTGGTGTTGGAGCGCTTTGTCGCTCGCCATGTCTCCTTGAATGGCTTCACCCAGCTGCGCCTGCATTCGCCTGCGCGCGGCGACATCCTCAGCGGCCGGCCGCGCTGCGGCACCCGAGCGATTTTGTGATGTCAGCGCCTAACCCCAAGCGCCCCGACCCGGTGTATGCGATCGCTGAGGCCGCCCACAGCTTCGACTTTTATCAAGCGATGCGCTTGATTGACGCCTATCACGCCGACAAACCACGCCTGGGCACGGCGCGCCGGCCGGTGGACGAGCCGGTGCGCTTGGGTCAGGCCGCCGATCTTGGTTTTGCACCGTCCAGCCTGAGCATGGTGGACCCGGCTGACCGCAGCGGCCGGCCTCGCGTCGAGGTGAGATTCTTCGGCTTGTTTGGGCCCAATAGCCCGCTGCCCTTGCACATAACGGCCTATGCCCGCGAGCGCCGTCTGCACAGAGGCGACGAGACCTTCGGCCGCTTTGCCGATATGTTTCACCACCGCCTCTTGCTGCTGTTCTATCGCGCATGGGCGCAGGGTAAACCTGCCGTTAGCCTGGATCGCCCGCAGGAGGATCGCTTTGCTTCCTTTGTTGGTTCGCTGATCGGGGTGGCCGGGCCTGAGCTGCAAAATCGCGACGCCGCCCCCGACCATGCTCGCTTGGCTCATGCCGGCGTCTTGTCACGCCAGGTTCGCAATGCCGATGGCCTCGGCCTGCTGCTCTCGAACTATCTGGGCATGCAGGCGCGCATCGAGCAATTTTTTGGCCGCTGGATGCCGCTGCAACCCGAAGAACGCACCCGCATCAAACGCCTCAGCCGGCGCGGCGCGTCTAGGCGAACCTCGACCGCGCAACTTGGCGTGAGCGCCGTGTTGGGCCGGGCCGTGTTTGATCGCCAGCATCATTTCCGCATCCACATTGGCCCCTTGGACCTGCCCGCCTTCGAGGCGCTGCTGCCGGTCGGCAAGGCCTTGCCGGCGGTGCAGGCGCTGGTGCATCAATACATCGGGCTGGAGCTCGGCTGGGACTTGGCGCTTGAGCTGAAAAAAGAGCAAGTGCCGGCTTGCCGACCCGGCCAATACGGGCGCCTGGGTTGGACCACCTGGCTGGGCAAGCCGCCTGGCGAATCTGCCGAATCTCCCGAATCTCCCGAATCTCCCAAATCTCCCGAATCTTCCAAAAGCCGCCCCGCTGTTTTGAATTTGAGACCCAAGCTGGCGCAGCTTTGATTTGACCCGCATCAACCGTAACCCTCGTCAAAAGGATTCACCATGGCAGACATCAACCGAGTCACACTTTTCGGCAAGTTGAACAGCGCAGCCTACAAGGCGGTTGAGGGGGCCACGGTTTTCTGCAAGTTGCGCGGCAACCCCTATGTGGAGTTGGAGCACTGGATTGCGCAAATCCTGCAGAGCGCCGACTCCGACTGGCACCGCATCATCAAATACGGTCAGCTCGACCAGTCTGCCCTGGCCAAGGACTTGACCGCCGCGCTCGACCGCCTGCCGCGCGGTGCCACCAGCATCTCCGACATCGCCGAGAACATTGCCGACGCGATTGAGCGGGGCTGGGTCTACGGCACGCTACTCTATGGCGACAACACCGTGCGCACCGGCTATGTGCTGGTGGGCATGCTCAAGACCAAGACCTTGCGCAATGCACTGATCGCCATCAGCCGCCAGTTCGAGAAGCTCAAGGTCGAGGACCTCAGCGACAACCTGGCCAAGATCCTGGCCGGCTCGCCCGAAGAAGGCTTGGGCGCCACCGATGGATCTTCTGCAGGCGCTAGCGCCCCCGGCGAAGACAGCGGTGCGCTGGCCCCGGCCGCCATGGGCAAGCAAGAAGCGCTGAAAAAATTCACCGTTGATCTGACCGAACAAGCCCGCAGCGGCAAGATGGACCCGATCGTCGGCCGCGACGACGAGATCCGCCAGGTGGTCGACATCTTGATGCGGCGCCGGCAAAACAACCCCATCTTGGTTGGCGAGGCCGGCGTCGGCAAGACCGCCGTGGTCGAAGGCTTTGCCCAGCGCATTGCGCGCGGCGATGTGCCGCCGAGCCTGAAGGACGTCGAGCTGCGCTCGCTCGATGTGGGCCTGCTGCAGGCAGGGGCCAGCATGAAGGGCGAGTTCGAGCAGCGCCTGCGCTCGGTGATCGACGAGGTGCAAGCCAGCGCCAAGCCGATCATTTTGTTCATCGACGAAACCCACACGCTCGTCGGTGCGGGCGGTGCTGCCGGTACCGGCGATGCGGCCAATCTGCTCAAGCCCGCCTTGGCGCGCGGCACCTTGCGCACGATCGGTGCCACCACCTTTGCCGAGTACAAAAAACACATCGAAAAAGATCCGGCCCTGACGCGCCGCTTCCAGACCATTCAGGTCGATGAGCCGGACGAGGCCAAGGCGATCCTGATGATGCGCGGCGTCGCCAGCACGATGGAAAAGCACCACAAGGTGCAGATCCTCGACGAGGCGCTGGAGGCGGCCGTGCGTTTGAGCCACCGCTACATCCCGGCGCGCCAATTGCCCGACAAATCGGTCAGCCTGCTTGATACCGCCTGTGCCCGCGTGGCGGTCAGCCTGCACGCCACGCCCGCCGAGGTCGATGACTGCCGCAAGCGCATCGAGGCGCTGGAAACGGAACTCGGCATCATCGGTCGCGAGAAGGCGATCGGCATCGACACGGCCAAGCGCGAGGGCGAGGCGACCGAGTTGCTGGCCACCGAGCGCGCCCGACTGGCGGGCTTGGATGCTCGCTGGGCCGAGGAAAAGGGCTTGGTCGACCAGTTGCTTGACCTGCGCGCCAAGCTGCGCGCCGGCATCCGCCCGGTCGAGGGTACAGGCAGCAAATTGGAGGCCGAAGCTGCGGCCGAGGCGGTTGCCGAAGGCTTGTCCGACGGAGACCGCGAAGCTGAGCGCGTGAGCCTGCTGGCGCAACTGAATGAGGTGCAGACCAAACTCAGCACCTTGCAAGGCGAAACGCCGCTGATTCTGCCCACGGTGGACTACCAGGCGGTGGCGGCGGTGGTGGGCGACTGGACCGGCATCCCGGTCGGCCGCATGGCCCGCAACGAGATCGAGACCATTCTGAAAGTGGCCGACTCGTTGGCTCAACGCGTGATCGGCCAAGACCATGCGATGGAGATGATCGGGTCTTTATCCTCACGGCGGTCGCGGCCGCGGCCAGCGGCGTTGTGCTTTACATCGACCGCAGGCTGCACGCGCGGGCCTGAGTCGGGGTCCCCCTGGGCCGGCGGCG
>NZ_JANNMI010000165.1:0-3763 GCF_031397715.1 Roseateles sp. | reverse complement strand
GAGGGCGGGCGGGTTTCAGGCAATTTGATGTGTTTTGAGGTACTTAAGCCGCCGCTGATTGATTTGCCCCGGCACGCCCTCAGGGTGACGACCAGCGTGTCGCGGTGGCCTTGTTCCGCCATCGGTTGAATCGGTGTCGTCTCATGAATTACCCGCTCATCGTCGAGCAGCAGCAAGGTCCAGGGCTCGGTCATCGTGAAGCGCTGTCCGTTCGGGCCTTGGGCGTCAAACACGCGCGACTCGCCGCCTTTGATGCCCCGGCGACTGACCAGAAACACCGCCACCAGATCGACGCCGTCCCGGTGTGCGCCCTCAGGCGTGGGGCGGCCGATGCCGTCGGTGGTGTCAATGCGGAACTGATGCGCCTCGATGAACCAAGGGCGCTTGCCCTTCAATCTAGAGGCCACTTCAGCCAGGCCCAACATCAGCTGCGACCACACCGGCCGTGCAAGCAAATCGTCCGAGATCGGCTCAAACCAGCGCTCAATGCCGCCGTGCAGGGCGTTGTAGTCGAGCGGCTGCCAGTGGGCGCGGTGGGCCACCTGGGTCAAGACCTGGCCCTCGGCAATAAAGCAGCCATGCCGGCGGAAACGATAGCGTCCGCCGTCGCGCAGATAGGCGTCCGGCGGCAGGTCGTTCCAGAACGCCGGCAGTTGGCTCAAGTCATCGAGTCGGCAAGGCAGCACAGCCGCCAGGTTGTCGGGCGCAAGCACCGCCGCACCTTGTTCGCGCAGTTGTGTCTCGAAGCGGTCTGCCGTGACGTAGGGCGGAGTGAAAATCATGGCTATGAAATGTCCTGCTGCTCAGGCCTGTTTGTCGGCTTCGGAGGTAAATGAGTCGGCGTAGAACTCGTCCGCCGGCAGCCCGCACTTGGCGGTGAAGTCGGCCTTGGCCGAGTCCACCATCACCGGTGCACCGCAGGCATAGACCTGGTGGCCGGACAAATCCGGCAGGTCGGCCATCACCGCTTGATGGACAAAGCCCGTGCGCCCGGTCCAGCCGTCTGCGGGCTTGGCGTCGGACAAGACCGGGACATAGCTCAGGCCTGGCGTGCTGGCCGCCGCTTGGGCCGCCCAATCATGCAAATACAGATCGGCCTTGCTGCGGCAGCCCCAGTAGAGCGTGGTGGGGCGGGTCAGGCCCAGGTGCTGGATGCGTTCGATGATGGCTTTGAGCGGCGCAAAGCCGGTGCCGCTGCCCAAGAGGATGATGGGCTTGTCGCTGTTCTCGCGTAAGAAGAAGCTGCCGAAGGGACCTTCCATGCGCAAGATGTCTTTCTCCTTCATGGCGCCGAAGACATGGTCGGTGAACTTGCCGCCCGGCATATGGCGGATGTGCAATTCGATGAAGCCGGGCATGCTGTGCGGCGCATTGGCCATGCTGTAGCTGCGCCGTGCGCCGTCGCGCAGAATGAATTCCACATACTGGCCGGCATGGAACTGGAAGTTCTGCGTCGCCGGCAGTTGCAGGCGCAGGATGGCCACATCGGCCGTCGGCTTCTCCAAGCTTGCGACACGGCTGGGCAGCTTCAAAATAGCGAACTCGCCGGCGCCCGGCACCGTGCGGGCTTCGAGTTCGCAGTCGGTCTGCGGTGTGGCGCAGCAGGTCAGCACAAAACCGGCGGCCTCTTCGGCCTCGGTCAAGGTCTTGGCCTGATGAGCGCCGTGAATCACCCGCCCGCTCAGCAGGCGGCTCTTGCAGGAGCCGCAGGCGCCGTCGCGGCAGCCGTAGGGCAGGCCCACACCCGAGCGTATGGAGGCGCTCAGAATAGTTTCGTCGCGTTCCACGGAGAACACGCGGCCGCTGGGCTGTACGGTGACCTGAAAATTCATGAGAAGCTGCTTTTAGAGACAAGAGCGGCCCGGGAAAGCCGGGCCGTACACTGGTCAGCTATTTTGCCTGAGCTTGAAACATGCTTCTCGGAACGCTGGCTGGCCCGTCATCAACATCCCCATCGATAGCGCATTTGAACTTGGACCTGGAAGCGGGTTGCTGCAAGGCCAAGCTGGGGCGCCCGCGCCTTTTGATCGTTGGCTGTGGTGATGTGGGCATGCGGGTCTTGCGCCTGTTGGCGGGTCGTTGGCAGGTACTGGCCTTGACTTCAAGCCCTTTGCGCGTGGCGGCGTTGCGTGCGGCGGGTGCGCGCCCGCTGATCGGCAATTTGGATCAGGCGACGACGCTGGCTCGCCTGGCCGGCATCGCCGATGCGGTGCTGCATCTGGCGCCGCCGGCCGGCAGCGGCGCCGAGGACCGGCGCACCGCCAACCTGCTGCGCGCGTTGGCGCGCAAGTTGCCGCCCAAGCGCCTCGTGTATGCCAGCACGACTGGGGTTTATGGCGACTGCGGTGGCGTGCGGTTTGACGAGACGAGGCCGACCGCGCCGAGCACCGACCGGGCCAGGCGGCGAGTGGATGCCGAGCAGCGTGTGCGCCGCTTTGGTGCCGAGTTTGGGGTGCGGACCACCATTCTGCGCATACCGGGCATCTATGCCTCGGACCGGGTGGGTGGCCACCCGCGCGAGCGTTTGCTGCGTGGTTTGCCGGTATTGCGGCGGGAGGATGATGTGTTCACCAACCATATCCATGCTGATGACTTGGCGCGGGCCTGCGTCCGGGCCTTGTTGCGCGAGCTAAGTCAGCGTGTCATCCATGTCTGTGATGACAGCGAAATGCTGATGGGCGA
The DNA here is from genome assembly GCF_031397715.1 of Roseateles sp. Lineage (GTDB taxonomy): Bacteria > Pseudomonadota > Gammaproteobacteria > Burkholderiales > Burkholderiaceae_C > Paucibacter_A. Next base: position 1,081 of record NZ_JANNMI010000165.1, on the reverse strand, counting down.
CTACTTCGACTTGGCCGCTGATGTATGCGGCATGCCCAGGCCGCAGCGGCTTGACCGGGCGAAAATGCAGCAAATGATGTCGCCGATGCAGTTCAGCTTCATGAGCGAATCAAGGCGTTTGATCAATACCCGCTTGAAGACAGAGTTAGGACTGCGGCTGCACTATGGCCAAGTGGCCGATGGCTTGCTGGCCTGATCAGCGGCGCCTTGCTGTGCGCCAGTAGCGGATCAGCAAATAGGCGCCCAACATGCCGCCCAGATGAGCAAAATGCGCGACGCTGCTATTGCTGTTGAAGCCCAGGAGCAGTTCCAAGGCACCGAAGATGGCGACAAAGTACTTGGCCTTCATTGGGATGGGCGGAAACAGCGGAACGATGATGCGGTCGGGGAAGAGCATGCCGAAGGACAGCAGCAGGCCGAACAGGGCGCCGGATGCGCCCACCGTCGGCGCCATGGAGCCCATCAGCAGCGTGACCAGCAACTGAACTGCAGCCGCGCTGAGCGTGCTGGCGACCAGGATTTGTGTATAGCGCTTGGCGCCCCAAACGCGCTCCAGCTCCGAGCCAAACATCCAAAGGCCCAGCATATTGAAGAACAGATGGAATTCGCCGCCATGCAAGAACGCGTAAGTGAGGGGTTGCCAAGGCAAGAAGCGCCCCGACTGAAGCGGCCACAACTCAAAAGGAATCTGCAGGCCACGCGGCAGCAGCAAGAATGCACAGTACAAGCCCACACAGGCCAGCATGAAGGCTTTCGTTACCGGAGGGATATGGGGCATGTGCGACAGTGTTCTCTGGGTGTTGCGAAGGGTTGCATGGGCAATAGCTTGCCTTGCAAAAACCTGAGTGTAATCGTAGGCCGGTGGGGTCTTTCGGGCGTCGAAGCTTGGCTTACATTCGCAGCAGTGAGGTTTCGAGCGCACGAAAAAAAGCCCCGTAAGTCATTAATTTACGGGGCGTTTATTTGTGTGTCTCATCAACTGCTCTTTTACCTGCGCACCCTAGCTTTACCTATGGTGCCCGAGGCCGGACTCGAACCGGCACACCTTGCGGCGGGGGATTTTGAGTCCCCTGCGTCTACC
>NZ_JANNMI010000142.1:0-4843 GCF_031397715.1 Roseateles sp. | reverse complement strand
GCCGGTTCGCATCGAAGTCGAATCTACAGCTGAAACTGCGCCAATTATTTTGCAGCGCGCGATTCAGGTTGACCCAAAGCGCCGCACACAGTTGTTGAAAAAATTGGTGGAAGAGAGCGATTGGGATCAGGTGCTGGTGTTTGTGGCGACCAAGTACGCGACCGAGCATGTCTCCGACAAGCTCTGGAAGCAAGGCATCAAGGCGGCGGCCTTGCACGGCGAGTTGAGCCAGGGCGGCCGCACCAAGGTCTTGGCGGCGCTGAAGAATTCCGAGATTCAGGTGCTGGTGGCCACCGATGTGGCGGCGCGCGGTCTGGATATTCCGGAGCTGCCGGTAGTCTTGAACTACGACCTGCCGCGTTCGGCGTCCGACTACACCCACCGCATCGGCCGCACCGGCCGGGCCGGTGAGAGTGGCGTAGCGATCAGTTTCGTCAGCGGCCACAGCGCCAATGGCGAGGCCCATTTCCGCCTGATCGAAAAACGCCAAGCCCAGCGCGTGCCGCGCGAGCAGATTGCCGGCTTCGAGCCGACCGATCTTGAGTCGGCACCCTCCGCCACTGGCGGCGTCAAGGGCCTGCGCAAGAGCAAAAAGGACAAGCTGCGGGAAGCCGCGGCAGCAGCGGCGGCCGCTTCAGCGCTAGCGTGACCCCAGCCACGTGCCCGACATCGGCGTGCTGACCGCGGTCGGGGTGTTGCTCGGGCCAAAGCCTCTGGGCAGACGCCTTGGGAAGCTGGCGTTTGTAGGCCTGCTGTAAATCCCTAAGACAATGTTGCCCAGGCAAGCCCTACTATCTGGGGCGTAGAAATTTCCATTTGAGGAGTTCTGATGAGTAGCAAAGACAAAGCGCAAGCCCTGGGGCTGGGTCGGCGCCAATGGCTGGCGGGCAGTGCCGGTACGCTGGCGACGCTGGGCATCGGGGCGCTGAGCAGTTCGGCCGCCAACGCCCAAGCTCCCAGCGCCGCGCCCGCTAGTGCAGTTTCGGCAGCTTCGGCCGCCGCCGCCGCGCCGGCCAAGGCCTTGCCCGCCTACGCCGCCTGGAAGGACGCTAGCGCCGTCATCATCCACAGCAGCAGCACCATAGAAACCAAGCGCCAAGCCTTTGGCAATGGTTTGATCACGCCGGCCGAGCAGCTCTATGTGCGCAACAATCTCCCGGCACCCGACGCCGCCGTGCTGAATGATCGTGATGCCTGGGAAATCAGCATCGAAGGCGTCAAGCTGCCGCGGCGCATCACTTTGCGTGAGCTCAAGACCATGGGGCTGGAGACTCTGCCCATGGTGTTGCAGTGCTCAGGCAACGGGCGTGGCTTTTTCCCCAGCAAGCCCAGCGGCACACCGTGGACGGTGGGCGCGGCAGGTTGCGTGGTCTGGACCGGCGTTTCGGTGCGCCAACTGGTTGAAAGCCTGGGCGGCACGTTGGCGGGCCATGAATTCATGACCGGCACCGGCGGTGAAGTCTTGCCGCAAGGCCTGGACCCGAAAAGCATCTTGGTTGAGCGCTCGGTGCCGGCCAAGGCCATGGGAGATGCCTTGCTGGCCTGGGAGATGAACGGCGTGCCGATTCCGCTCGCCCATGGCGGCCCCTTGCGCCTGATCGTGCCCGGCTATCAAGGCGTCAATCAGATCAAGTACATCAAGCGGCTGGCCTTCACGCCCCAGGAGTCCGACGCCAAGATCATGGCGCATGGCTACCGCATCTCGCCCCCCGGGGCTAAGGCCGACCCGAGCCAGCCCTCGGTGCTGGAAATGAATGTCAAGAGCTGGATCACGTCCCCCTTGCCGCTGGTGCGCCCCGCAGTCCCCGGGCAGGTGCAGATTCAAGGCCTGGCTTTTGGCGGCTTGCATGCGATCAAGCGGGTTGAGGTGTCGGTTGACGCGGGAAAAAACTGGCAGGAAGCGCGCTTGGTCGGCCCCGATCTGGGCAAGTACGCTTGGCGCCAATTCGTGCTGGCGGCCAAGCTGGCCGCCGGCACCCACACCTTGCTGAGCCGCGCCACCGATATGGCCGGCCAGGTGCAGCCCGAGCAGCGGCTGGAGAACGTTGGCGGCTATAACAACAACAGCGTGCTCGACCATGCTGTGACGGTGACGCTGGTTTGATGCCGCGACCCCCGTTGCTGGCGGCCAGTTTGCTGCTGGTCAGCGCTGGCGCTTTCGGCGCCAACGCCGACGCTGTCGACGCTGCTGAACTGGCGCTGGGCAAGCGCCTGTTCACCCAATCTGCGGTGCCGGCTTGTGCGCTCTGCCACACCTTGCGCGACGCCGGCTCGGAAGGGGCGGTGGGCCCGGTGCTGGACGAAATCAAGCCCGACGCCGACCGAGTGACCAAGGCCTTGCGCAACGGGCTGGGCAATATGCCGGCCTTCAAAACGCTCAGCGAGGCCGAGATCAAGGCCTTGGCGCGCTATGTGTCAACAGCCACCGGCGCCGCTGCAAGCAACTGAGCTTGTCAGGCCAGCTCAATGATCACCGGCGCGTGATCGCTGGGCCGCTCGTTCTTGCGCGGCAGCTTGTCGATCACGCAGGCCTTGACTTGCCCCTTCAGTCCCTGGCTGACCAGGATATGGTCGATCCGCAGGCCCTGGTTTTTGCGGAAGGCCAGGTTGCGGTAGTCCCACCAAGTCCAGCTCTTGGGGGCCTGTTCGAACAGCCGGAAGGCGTCGACCATGCCCTGCTCAAGCATGGCCTGGAAATGCGCGCGCTCCTCGGGCGTGCAGTGGATTTGGCCGGCCCAGGCGATGGGGTCATAGACATCGGCATCGGTCGGGGCAATATTGAAGTCACCCATCAAGACCAGCTTTTCGTGCGCCTGCAACTCCGCCGCCAAAAAGCGCTGCAAGGCGTCCAGCCAGGCCATTTTGTAGACAAACTTGTCGCTGTCCGGGGCTTGCCCGTTGGGAAAGTAGGCGCCGATGCAGCGCACGCCGTCCACCGTGGCGGCGATCACGCGGGCTTGCGGGTCATCGAAGCCGGGCAAGTTCTTGATGATGTCGCTGGCCCCGCTGCGGCTCAGCAGCGCCACGCCGTTATAGGTTTTTTGGCCAAACCACTGCACTTGGTAGCCGGCCGCCTCGATCTCGGCGGACGGGAATTTGGCGTCTAGCAGTTTGGTCTCTTGCAAGACCAGCACATCGACCGGATTGGCGGCGAGCCAGTCCAGCATTTGGGGCAAACGTACATTGAGGGAGTTGACGTTCCAGGTGGCAAGTTTCATGGCAAGTTCAAGCGTTTGTTTTTGGGCTATTGCCCCGTATTGTCGCGGCCGTTTTCGGCAGAAATCTGGCGCGGGGCACAATCCCTGGCCAGGCCGACCGAGATTGAATCAAGCCGGCTTCAGACACCAGGTACCCACGCATGAAAATTTTCAAAAGTAGCACCTGCTTTGCCCTCTTGCTAGGGGCCACCGTGCTGTGCGTCAGCAGCCAGGTAGGTGCCCACGGCAGCGACGCTCACCCGGTTGCCGCACCGACCAAGGCTGTTCAGCAAGCCTGGGGAATCGCGGCCAAGGCCAAAGCGCCAGCCCGTCGCATCGAGGTCAGCATGTCGGACGCGATGCGCTTCACGCCGAGCCTGATCGAGGTCAAGCTCGGGGAGACCATCCAGTTCATCATCAAGAACGAGGGTCAGGTCTTGCATGAGTTTGTGCTGGGCACCGAGGCTACGCTCGCCCAGCACGCGGCGCTGATGATGAAGTTCCCGAATATGGAACATGACGAGCCGTATATGGCCCACGTCCCGCCCGGCAAGACGGGTGAGATCAGCTGGACCTTCAACCGCGCCGGCGAGTTTGACTTCGCCTGCCTGATTGCGGGCCATTACCAGGCCGGCATGGTCGGGCGCATCAAGGTTGTGAAAGCCAGCAAATAAAGCGCGGGAGAACGCCAGCAGCTTGGTGCATCAACGCGCCAGCCAACCTCCATCCATTGGCAAGGCGATCCCAGTGATTTGCGCGGCGGCGTCGGAACACAAGAAGATCGCCAGGCCGCCCAGTTGTTCGGGCGTCGCAAACTGCAGCGAGGGCTGCTTTTCGCTCAGCAGCTTGGTCTTGGCTTCCTCGGGGCTGAGGTTTTCCTTGACGGCCAGGGTGTCGATCTGCTTTTGCACCAAGGGCGTCAGCACCCAGCCGGGGCAAATCGCATTGCAGGTGATGCCGCTGCCGGCGGTCTCCAGCGCCACCGTCTTGCTCAGGCCGACCACCCCATGTTTGGCCGCCACATAGGCCGACTTGTCGGCCGAGGCCACCAGCCCATGCACCGAGGCGATATTGATGATGCGGCCCCATTTGCGCTCGTGCATGATGGGCAGGGCGGCGCGGGTGGTCAGGAACACCGCGGTCAGGTTGATGGCAATCACCGCATCCCAGCGCTCCAGCGGGAACTCCTGCACTGGCGACACATATTGGATGCCGGCGTTATTGACCAACACATCGACGCTGCCCAGCTCACGCACCGTGTTGGCGATCAAGCCGGTGGCTTCGGTCGCAACCGACAAGTCGGCGCCGTTATAGGCCACGCGCACGCCGTAAGTGCTGGCGAGTTCGGCCCGCAAGGCCTCGATCTCGGCGGCATCGCCGAACCCATTGATCATCAGGTCGGCGCCCGCGGCCGCAAGCTGGCGAGCGATCCCCAGGCCGATGCCGCTGGTTGATCCGGTGACGACGGCGACTTTGTGCTTCAACATCGAAATGCTTCCCTCTGAAGAGATGAACGATGGCCCGCCGAGCTCGCGCCGAGTGGCAGGGCCTTGATGCCCGCGGGGCACCGGCGGCTAGACCAGCCCTTGTTTGCTCGCCAAGACTGCGGCCTCGGCACGGCTGGAGACATTGAGCTTCTTGTAGAT
>NZ_JANNMI010000105.1:0-5943 GCF_031397715.1 Roseateles sp. | reverse complement strand
CACCACCTGCTGCGACAACCGCGTGCGCCCGTCGAACATCGTCATCACCACACCGATGAGTTCGAGGCGCGGATTGATTTTGTTATCGTGCAGTTGCTTGAGCAGGTTCAGGGCACCACCGCCTCGCTGTTTTTTGTGCCCGATGTGTTCGGCATCAGCATTATCCAGGGCCGCCTGCAGGATATGAACGGCGTGCCGGTAGTGGGCATTTGCGAAACCCCGTTCACCGGCACCAACGAGTTGATCAAACGCATCAGCGATATTGTTTTGGCCAGTTTGATTTTGATTTTGATCTCGCCGATTTTGTTGGCGGTGGCGATTGGCGTGAAGCGCAGCTCACCCGGCCCGATTATTTTCAAACAGCGCCGCAACGGCCTCGACGGCGAAGAAATCATTGTTTACAAATTCCGCTCGATGCGCGCGCAAGACAATGGCGACGTTGTCAAACAAGCGACCAAGGAAGACCCGCGCATCACCAAATTCGGCGCCTTTATTCGGCGCACGTCGCTGGATGAGCTGCCGCAGTTCGTCAACGTCTTGCAGGGTCAAATGAGTATCGTGGGGCCGCGGCCGCACGCCGTTGCGCACAACGAAGAGTATCGAAAGCTGATCAAGGCCTATATGGTCAGGCACAAGGTCAAACCCGGCATCACCGGCTGGGCGCAGGTCAATGGCCTGCGCGGCGAGACCGATACCATCGACAAAATGGAAGCCCGGGTTGAATATGATCTGGAATACCTGCGCAATTGGTCCTTGGGTCTGGACTTGCAAATCATTGCACGCACCGCCCGCCTGATGCTGTTTGATCGCAATGCCTACTGAATACAGCCCAGCCATGTCGCCAAACTCACCATCGAGGATATTCATGCCGCACGCGCAACGACGTTTGTTATTGGCCACGGCCTGTTTGGCTGTGTGGGGCAGCGCCGCACCGGCCTGGGCCGAATCAAACCCCTACTACTACGGCGGCTCGCTCGGCATCAACCGCGTTTCGAATATCTACCGCTCGGTCTTCAGCCCGAATGACGACACCGTGGCCACCGCGAGCTTGTTGGCCGGCATCAATCAACCGATAGGTCGCCAACGCGTCTATGCCGACGTCAACGTCAACACCAACCGCTACAGCAAGAACACCGACCTCAACAATGTCGGCTACAGCGTCAAGGGCGGTCTGGATTGGTCGACCGTCGAACGCCTGTCCGGCACGGTCAGCATCGACAACAGCCAGGCGCTGAGCACTTACACCGAACGCACGGCACTAGCGCTGCGCAAGAAAAATACCGAAAACAACACCAGTTTGAACGGCGTGGTGCGCGTCGGCCTGGTGACCAAATACTCGCTGGAGGCGGGTGCCGGTTACCGCACTCGCCGTTTCAGCGCCGACGAATATGCGCAGTTTGAGTTCGATCAGAACCGTTTCTCACTCGGCCTCGTCTACCAACCCAGCCCGGATCTGCGCTTCGGTGTGGCGGGGCGCCTGACCAACGACAAATACCCGGCCTATCTGCCAATCTTCAACGGCATACCTGTTGGGAACCCGGTTGACACCCGCGAGTTCGAGCGCAAGGACATTGACTTCACCAGTCGCTGGGTCGCCAGCGGTGCCAGCACGCTGGACGGCCGCGTCAGCACCGGCCGCTCCAAGGTCAAGCAAGGTGTGGCGAATGACTTCTCCGGCGTGACCGGCCGCATCACCTGGGCTTGGCAGCCGACGGCCAAGTGGAATGTGTCGAGCAGCGTCAGCCGCGACACCGGCCTGGAGTCCTCGTTCAACAACGCCAACACCAGCGCCGAGCAGGACCGCATGACCAATAGCCTGCAGGTCAATGCCAATTACGAGCTGACCGGCAAGGTCTTTCTGACCGGTGGCGCCAGCACGGCCAAGAGCCGGCGCATCAACAATGATGCGGCAGGAAGCCGCGTCGATGACCGGGACAATGCCTTCAATCTGGGCGCCCGCTGGCAATACTCGCGCGGCATCACGCTGGGCTGCCAAGCCAGCAAGTCGTCCCGCGACAGCTCGGAGGTGCGCTACACCTTTGATGCCAATAGCTACGGCTGCTACGGCCAAATCCTCTTGTACTGAGCACCCACCATCATGTCCGCACGCATCTTGCTGACCGGCGCAGCCGGCTACATTGCCTCGCACACTTGGCTGGCCCTGCAGGCGGCCGGCTTCGAGGTCGTCGGCGTCGACAACTTTTCCAACAGCTCGCCCGAGGTGCTGAATCGCCTGAAGACCCTGAGCGGACAAGAGCCGCTGTTCGAGCGCGCCGATGTCTGCGACGCCGGCGCCATGAATGCGGTGTTCGAGCGGCATCGGCCGGACGCCGTCGTGCATTTCGCCGCCTTCAAGGCGGTCGGTGAGTCGACCACCGAGCCGCTCAGCTATTACCGCAACAACCTCGGCGGCCTGGTCAACACCTGCGAGACCATGGTCCGCTTTGATTGCAAGCGCATGGTCTTCAGCTCCAGCGCCACCGTCTACGGCGTGCCCGAAAGCCTGCCGCTGCGTGAAGACGCGGCGCTGTCGGCCGTCAACCCTTACGGCGCCACCAAGCTGATGGGCGAAACGATTTTGCGCGACTTAGGCGCGGCCGACCCGGCTTGGCAGACCGCCGCCTTGCGCTACTTCAACCCGGTCGGCGCCCATGCCAGCGGCCTGATCGGCGAAGACCCACGCGGCACGCCGAACAATCTAATGCCCTATGTGGCGCAAGTGGCTGTCGGCCGGCGCGCGCGTCTGCAGGTCTTCGGCAATGACTACGCCACGCCCGACGGCACCGGCGTGCGCGACTACATCCATGTGGTCGACCTGGCCGAGGGCCATGTCGCGGCGCTGCGCTTCTTGCTGGGCGGCCAAGCATCGATCACCGCCAATATCGGCACCGGCCAGGGCTATAGCGTGCTCGATCTGGTCAAGGCTTACGAGGCGGCCAGCGGGCGCAGCGTGCCTTACGACATCGTGCCGCGCCGCCCCGGCGATGTGGCGGCCTGTTATGCCGACCCCACACTCGCCCGCGAGCGCCTGGGCTGGCAAGCCCGCCATGACCTGACGCAGATGTGCGCGGACAGCTGGCGCTGGCAAAGCATGAATCCGCAAGGTTTTGTTTGAACTCTTTTTTGGAACACTGAAATGTCTTTGATTCAAGTTCAACCGGTCATCATGGCCGGCGGCAGCGGCACCCGCCTCTGGCCACTCTCGCGCGCCGGATTCCCCAAGCAGTTCTTGGTGCTGTCCGGCAATACCAGCTTGTTTCAGCAGGCCGCCGAACGCTTGGCCGCACTCAGCGCCGCTGACATCGCGCTGGCCGGCCCCGCCATCATCGGCAACGAGGAGCACCGCTTTTTGGTGCTGGATCAATTGCGCGAAACCGGCCTGGAGCCGAGCGCCGTCTTGCTTGAACCGATGGGGCGTAACACCGCGCCTGCGCTGACGCTGGCCGCCTTGCAGGCGCTCGAAGGTGGGGCTGACCCGGTGCTGGTCGTGACCCCGTCCGACCAGACCGTCAGCGACGGACCGGCCTTCACGCTGGCGTTGCAGCAAGCGATTCGCCAAGCGGCCGAGGGCGCGATCGTGATCCTGGGCATCACGCCGGATCGCGCCGAGACCGGCTTTGGCTATATCCGCACCGAGGCCGACGCCGCCGGTCTGGGCGTGGCCCAGTTCGTGGAAAAGCCCGACGCCGCCACGGCCGAGCGTTATGTCGCCGAGGGCAATTACTTCTGGAACAGCGGCATGTTCGTGCTGCGCGCTTCGGTCTGGATGACGGCGCTGGAGCGCTTCCGCCCCGATATCGCTGCAGCCAGCCGAGCAGCCTGGGCGGCCCGCTCGGTCGACGCCAAGTTCGTGCGCCCGGGCAAGGCTGAGTTTGCCGCCGTGCCGTCCGAGTCGGTCGACTATGCGGTGATGGAGCGTTGCCCGGGGAGCGATATCGCGCTGCGCATGTTGGCGCTGGACGCCGGCTGGAACGACCTGGGCGCCTGGGACGCGGTCTGGCAAGTGGCGGACAAGGATGGAAACGGCAATGTGGCAGTAGGTGATGCGATCTTCAGCGACAGCCACAACACCTTGGTGCACGCCACCAGCCGCCTGGTCAGCGTGGTCGGCCTGAGCAATGTGGTGGTGGTGGAAACCCCCGACGCCATCCTGGTCAGTGACCGCGCGCGCAGCCAAGAGGTGAAGAAAATCGTTGCCCGTCTGGACGCCGAAAAGCGCGGCGAGCAGACCCTGCACCGCAAGGTTCACCGGCCCTGGGGCTGGTACGACAGCGTCGATTCGGGCGAGCGTTTTCAGGTCAAACGCATCATGGTCAAGCCGGGCGCGACGCTGAGCTTGCAAATGCACCACCACCGCGCCGAGCATTGGATTGTGGTTTCCGGCACCGCCGAGGTCACCAACGGCGACAAGGTTTTGCTGTTGAGCGAGAACCAAAGCACATATATCCCCTTGGGCCAAACTCACAGGCTGGCCAATCCGGGTAAGGTGCCGCTGGAAATTATCGAGGTGCAGTCCGGCTCGTATCTGGGCGAGGACGATATCGTGCGTTTCGAAGACACGTACGGCCGAAATTGAGGCCGTAATTCAGGCCTGGTCAATCAATCTGGTTTAGGGAAAAGAAATGAGCATCATTGCCGTCGTAGGTTTGGGTTATGTGGGCTTGCCCCTGGTGATCGAGTTCGGCAAGCATGGCCGCACGATCGGTTTTGATATTGCCAAGGACAAGGTCGCCAAGTGCCAGGCCGGCGTCGACCCGTCGCGCGAGTTGAGCGACGAGGAAATGCGCCAGTCGCCGCATGCCGAGTACAGCTTTGATCCGGCCTGCCTGGCCGAAGCCGACGTGATCATCGTGGCCGTGCCGACACCGGTCGACGGTGCCCACATCCCCGACTTCCGCCCACTTGTAGGTGCCAGCACCAGCGTCGGCCGCAACCTCAAAAAGGGCGCCATCGTTGTGTATGAATCGACCGTCTATCCGGGTGCCACCGAGGAGGTTTGCATCCCGGTGTTGGAGCGCGAGTCGGGCCTGAAGTGGAAGACCGATTTCTTCATCGGCTACAGCCCTGAGCGCATCAACCCGGGTGACAAAGAGCACACGCTGACCAAGATTTTGAAGATCGTCTCCGGCGATACGCCAGAGACGCTGGACACCGTTGCCAAGGTCTACGAAAAAATCATCATCCCCGGCGTGCACCGCGCCGCCAGCATCAAGGTGGCCGAGGCCGCCAAGGTGATCGAGAACACCCAGCGCGACCTCAACATCGCCTTGATGAACGAGCTGTCCATCATCTTCGACAAGATCGGCATCGACACCTCCGAGGTGCTCGAAGCGGCCGGCACCAAATGGAACTTCCTGAAGTTCAAGCCGGGTCTGGTCGGCGGCCACTGCATCGGCGTCGATCCCTACTACCTGACGCACAAGGCCGACATGCTGGGCTATCACCCGCAGGTGATCCTGGCCGGCCGGCGCATCAATGACGGCATGGGCAAGTTCATCGCCGAGCAGACCATCAAACAGATGATCGCGGCCGGGTCGGCCATCAAGGGCGCCCGCGTCAACGTGCTGGGCCTGACCTTCAAGGAAGACTGCGCCGATCTGCGCAACTCCAAGGTCATCGACATCATCAACGAGCTGAAGACCTACGGCGTCGAGGTGATCGTCACCGACCCGGATGCCGATGCGGATGAGGCGGTGCATGAGTACGGCGTGCGGCCGGTCACGTGGGCTGAGCTGCCACGGGCCGACGCGATCGTCGCGGCGGTCGCGCACAAGAGCTACAAGGCGCTGAGTGCGGCGGATCTGGCCGCCAAGCTGCTGCCCGGCGGCGCCTTCATCGACGTCAAGGCGGCCTTTGACAAAGAAGCCTTGCAAGCAGCCGGTCTGCGTGTCTGGCGTCTCTAATTTATTTGGATTGATATGACTATTCTCGTCACCGGCGGCG
>NZ_JANNMI010000089.1:0-4832 GCF_031397715.1 Roseateles sp. | reverse complement strand
CCGGGGGCCTCTTCGGTGCCGGCAAAGGCGCCGCCCATCATCACGCAATCGGCACCGGCGGCAATCGCCTTGGCCAAGTCGCCCGAGAAGCGCACGCCGCCGTCGGCAATCACCGGCACGCCGGTGCCGCGCAAGGCGGTGGCGACGTTGTCGATCGCGGTGATCTGCGGCACGCCGACGCCGGCGACGATGCGGGTGGTGCAGATCGAGCCCGGGCCGATGCCGACCTTGACGCCGTCCGCACCCGCCTCCACCAGCGCCAAAGCGGCTGCAGCGGTGGCGATATTGCCGCCGACCACGTCGACGCCTGGGAACTTGTCCTTGACCCAGCGCACGCGCTCCAGCACGCCGGCGCTGTGGCCGTGCGCGGTGTCAACGATCAGCACATCGACGCCGGCCTTGACCAGCAGGCTGACGCGCTCTTCGGTGTCGTCACCGAAACCGACCGCCGCACCGACGCGCAGCTTGCCGTGTGAGTCGCGGGCGGCATTGGGGAAGCTGGTTTGCTTGGTGATGTCTTTGACGGTCATCAGGCCGCGCAACTCGAAGTTAGCGTTGATGACCACCACGCGCTCCAGCTTGTGCTGGTGCATCAAGGCCTTGGCCTGTTCCAGCGAAGCGCCTTCCTTGACGGTGATCAGCTTGGCGGCCGGCGTCATCATTTCGCTGACGGCCAAGTCCATGCGCGTCTCAAAGCGCACATCGCGGCCGGTGACGATGCCGACGACCTTTTTACCTTCCAAGACCGGGAAGCCCGACACGCCGTGCAGGCGCTGCAAGGCGATCACTTCGCGCACCGTGGTGCTGGGCGTGATGGTGAATGGCTCCAGCACGATGCCAGACTCATAGCGCTTGACGCGCGCGACCTCGATCGCTTGCTGAGCCGCAGTCAGATTCTTGTGAACGATGCCGATGCCGCCCTCTTGCGCGACGGCGATGGCCAGACGCGCTTCGGTGACCGTGTCCATGGCGGCGGACACCAAGGGCAGGTTGAGACGGATATTGCGGGACAGCCGAGTGGCTAAACTGGTGTCGCGAGGCAGGACTTGCGAGAACGCTGGCACCAAGAGAACATCATCGAAGGTGAGCGCTTTGCCGAGTAGGCGCATAGGGGAAGCTCCAGACGCAAAGCGGCATTATACGGAGGCGCGCAAGGCCGCTAACTTTCAAGCCCCAAGGCTACACTCGAAAAATGCCAAATCTACTCGCCACTTTTGACCTCAAACGCATCGGCCTATTGGGCCTGCTACTGCTTTGCATTGCGCTGCCCGCGCAAGCGCAGTGGAAATGGCGCGATGCTAGCGGCAAGTTGCAGTTCAGCGATCTGCCACCGCCGCAAGGGACGGCCGAGAAAGACATCCTGCAGCGACCCAAGAATCAGCAGCAAGAGCGCGTCGTCATCGTCCCCTATGGCACAGCCACCAGCGCCAGCGCCCCGCCCCCACCTGCCAGCAGCCCCAACAAGGCAGCGCTAGAGCGCCAGGCACGCGAGAAGCAGCAAGAAAAGGACACGCAGCTGCGCCAAAAGGAAGCTGACGCCAAGCAGGCCGAGCAGCGCCGCGACAACTGCGTGCGCGCCAAAGAAAATATGAAAATGCTGCAGGAAGGCATCAGGCTGACCCGCAACAACGAAAAGGGCGAACCCATCGTCATCGACGAGCGCCAGCGTGCCGAAGAAGTCACGCGCACTCGCACGGTCATTGACAGCGATTGCCTCTAGAGCACGATCTTGCCGCCCAGCGGCCGGTGCCGCGAGGCGACCCGTTCGGGAGACTTGCGATAGCGCAGCCGCCTCGATTCCTTCGGATCCACCGTCAAAGGCCGGTAGACCTCAATCCGGTCACGCTCGCGCAGCGGCGTGCTCAGGGGCATCAAGCGCCCCCAGACACCGATCTTCAGAACGCCAAGGAGCGCGGGCGGCAGCTGCTCGACGAATTCGGGGCAAGCGCGCAGCGCCTGTTCGATCGTCGCACCGGCCGGCACGAGCAGATTCAACTGCCTAACGTCACCGGCCTGCGGGCTCCAGACCAGCTCAACTTGCATGGTCAGCGCGGCCCATAGACCGCCTCGGCACGCTGAACGAAGCGCTCGACAAAGGTATTGGCGACGCGGTCAAACACGGGGCTGACCACCGCCTCCAGCGCCATGCTGGAGAAGGCGTAGCGAAGTTCGAACTCAATCTTGCAAGCCACCTCGGCTTCGCTTTGGCTGCCCGGTTTGGCCAGCGGCAGAAAACGCCAGTCGCCGTCGAGCAAGGAAAAGGGGCCGTCGACCAAGCGCATGCTGACGCGCCGGTCGACCTCATGGCTGTTGCGGGTGGTGAAGGCGTGGCGCACCCCGGCATAGGCCAGTGACAGCCGCGCGGTTGCGCCGTCGTCTTGCTGCTCCAGCAATTCTGCGCGTTCGCACCACGGCAAAAACTCAGGGTAGCGCTCAACGCCGACGACCAAGTCATACATCTCGCGCGGCGAGTACCAAAGGAGAACGGATTTTTTAACATGCTTCATACAATGCGGTGATTGTATTGGCGCGACCGACTCAATTCACCGCCGCCCAAGCCACCCGAAAATAAGAGCTCCATGTCCACTGCAACCAACTCGTCATTCAGACCTCCGGCCAAAGCGAAGCCGGCCGTTTCAGCCGCCCCGATCGCCGAAAACCGCCGCGCCCGCTATGACTACTTCATTGAAGAGCGGCATGAAGCCGGCATCGTGCTGGAGGGCTGGGAGGTCAAGTCCATCCGTGCCGGCCAGGTTCAGCTGACCGATGGCTACGTGATGATCAAGGGCGGCGAGATGTATTTGATTGGCTGCCGCATCAACCCGCTGCGCAACGCCTCGACCCACATCAGCCCGCTGGCCGACCGGATCAAAAAGCTCTTGCTGAAGGGCGAAGACATCCGCCGCTTGATTGGCAAGATCGAGCAAAAAGGCTTCACCCTGGTGCCGCTGAACCTGCACTTCAAGGGCAGTTACGTCAAGGTCGAGATCGGCCTGGCCAAGGGCAAGGCCGAGCATGACAAGCGCAATACCGAGAAGAAACGCGACTGGGAGAAAGAGAAAGGGCAGTTGATGCGTCATGCTGCCAACTCGAAGAGTTGAGGGTCGCGTAGCGACGCCTTTCTACTTTCGTCAAAAGGAGAAAGGGCAGTTGATGCGGCACGCATCAAAAACTCCTTCCCGCGACTAAAGCAGCGCCAGCGCCTGCGCCAAGTCGGCGCGCAAATCGGCCTCGGCCTCCAGGCCGATCGCAAAGCGCACGACCACACCTTCGGCAAAATTGCGTCCCAAGTTGCGGCTGCGAGTCAGGTCGTAGGGCACGGCCAAACTCATCGGCCCGGCCCATGAATAGCCAATGCCGAACAGCGCCAGCGCGTCGACAAAGGCATCCACTTGCAGCGCGCTGTACTCGGGCTTGAAAACGGCCGAGAACAAACACGCCGCACCGCCCGCGCTGGTCCGCAGCCAGTATTCATGGCCGGGCGAGCCGGGCAGTGCCGGATGCAAGACCTGCGCCACTTGCGGCTGAGTTTGCATCCAAGCGGCCAGCGCACGCGTCGTCGCGTCTTGCGCGCGGTAGCGCAACTCCAGCGTCGGCAGGCCGCGCAAGACCAGCTCCACATCGTTTTGACCCAGGCCATAACCGAGATGTTCATGGGCATGGTTGAGGCGCTCATGCAGCGCCAGATCACGCGTGCAGACCGAGCCCATCAGCACATCGGCACCGCCCGATGCGTACTTGGTCAGGGCCTGCATCGAGATATCGACACCAATGCCTGGCGCGATCTCAAACGGATTGAAGGCGACGCCCGAGCCCCAGGTGTTGTCCAGCGCGGTGATGACACCGCCATGCGCCTTGCAGGCAGCCAGCAGCCCCAGCAAATCGGGGAACTCCAGCGTGATCGAGCCGGCAGCCTCCAGCCAGACCAGCTGGGTCTGCGGGCCCAACTTGGCCCTGAAACCGGCAGCATCGAGCGGGTCATAGAACTTGTGCGTGATGCCGAACTGCGGCAACCAGGACTCGCTCAAATAGCGGTTTTGCCCGTACACGTTGTCCGGCACCAGCACCTCGTCGCCAGGCCGCAGCAGGCCCAGACTGACCAGCGTCACCGCCGCCAAACCGCTCGGCACCAACAAGCAATGGCGGGCGCACTCCAGGCTGGCGATGCGCGCCGCCAGCGTGTAGCTGGTCGGCGTGCCGTGCAGGCCGTAGCGATAGCTGCGGCCGTCACGCGGGCGGTATTGATGCAGGTCGGCGGTGTTCTTGAACAGCACCGTCGAGGCCTTAAAGACGCCGGGAGGGAACGCATCCCAGCCGTCCGGGGCACGGTAGGGGTGGTGGATTTGGTCAGTGGAAATTGCGCGTTTGGTCAAAACCTACCCCTCGATCAGACCGGGATGCCGATCAAGTCATGCCCTTCGGTCGCGACGATCTTGGCCTTGGTGAACTCGCCCACCTTGAGGATCTTGCTGGCCTTTTGCGGCGCGGCCAAACGCACCGTGCCGTCGATCTCCGGGGCATCGGCGTAGCTGCGGCCGACGCCGCCCTTGCGACCCATCGCCGGTGCGGAATCGATCAGCACCTGCATGGTTGAGCCAATGCGCGAGCGCAGCTTGTCGACCGACACGGCCTCGGCAATCGCCATGAAACGCGCCCGGCGCTCCTCGCGCACTTCCTTCGGGAGCGCGCCGTCCAAGTCGTTCGCCGTGGCGCGAGCCGGTGGAAGCGCTGCGGTGGGTCTGCGGCAGCACCACCACGCGGGTGCCGACTTGCACGCGGCTGTAGAGGTCGGTCACGTCCTCATTGGTCAGGCGGATGCAGCCGGAAGAAAC